>JBKPDZ010000034.1:0-12803 GCA_046728135.1 Gemmatimonadota bacterium
GCTCCAATGGGCGGCTGGGTATGACTTTCGATCCATCGGCGTACGCGATCTCCACCGTGCGATTGCGTACGTGCGCAATCAGGGGCAACGCCATCCCGAATTGGCAATCGACGAGTCCGTGGAGAACCCGGGCTGAGAGCCCGGGCTCGGCAGTTTGTGCGCCCTGTAAGGGCGCACTCCGGGCCGAGCGCGCCCTCTCGGGGCGCGTCACAACATCGGCGCACGCGATCTACGACGCGCGATTGCATACGTGCGAAACCAAGCTTACCGACATCCAGAGTTCGCTATTGGGGATGACCCGGGCTAAAGAGCCCGGGCTCGGCCTTTAGGGCGCCCTATAAGGGCGCACATTCCGCCGAGCGCGCGCTCTCAGCGCGCTCTGATCTGAATCCGAACACGCCCTCTCATTACGCGTCATATATTGCGCTTCCATGCCCGCACCGTTGATGCCCCCCCCCGTTCCCCCAGCCGACCATTGGGGCGAGCGGCTGCAACGCCGCCTCGGCCTGTGGAGCGCGGTCGCCGTGCTCGTGGGGTCGACGATCGGCGGCGGGATCTTTCGTACGCCGGCGATCATCGCGCAGCGCGTGCCGGCGCCGCTGGCGCTGTTCGGCGTGTGGACGCTGGGTGGCCTGCTGGCGTTGTGCGGCGCGCTTACGTACGCGGAGCTCGCGGCGCTGTTCCCGCGCTCGGGCGGCGTGTACGTGTACGTGCGCGAAGGGTTCGGCCGGCTGCCGGCGTTCCTGTTCGGCTGGACGGAGCTGGTGTTGATCCGCGCATCCGCGCTCGGAGCCATCGCCACGCCGTTCGCCGAGTATTTCCTGCGCTCGCTCGGGTTCGACCCGACGCACCCGCCCTACGACGCGGCCGTGCATTGGGTCGCCGCGCTCGCGATCGTCGGGACCGCGACCCTGAACTTCGTCGGTGTGCGCTGGAGCTCGTTGGTCCTGAACTTCACGACGGCGGCGAAATACGGCGCCCTCGCCGCTCTCGTGCTGCTGGCATTTGCCGTCGGGAGGGGCGACTTCGCCAACTTCGTGGGGGGGGGGGCCGCAGGACCGCTGAACGGCGGCCTCTTCGGCCTGGCGCTGGTCTCGGTCATGTGGGCCTACGACGGCTGGGGCGACCTCTCGTTCGTGGGCGGTGAGGTGCGAGACCCCGAGCGCAATCTGCCGCGGGCGCTCATCCTCGGCACAGGCGCCGTGATCGCCATTTATCTCTCGGTGAATGCCGCCTACCTGTATCTCATCCCGATCGCCCAGATGGCGCATTCGCCGCTGGTGGCGGCGGACGCCGCGCAGCTCATCGTGGGCCGCGTCGGCGTGGGGCTGGTCGCGATCGTCGTGATGGTCGCGACCTTCAGCACGCTGCTCGGCTCCATGCTCACGGCGCCGCGCATCTTCTTTGCGATGGCCGACGACGGGTTGTTCTTCCGCAGCGTGGCGCGCGTGCACCCGCGGTTCCAGACACCCGGGGTGGCTATTGTCCTCACCGCGTTGCTCGGGATCATCTACGTGTCGCTCCGCACGTTCCAGCAGCTCGCCGACCAGTTCGTGATCGCGATCTTCCCGTTCTACGCCCTCGCGGCGGCGGCCGTGTTCGTGCTGCGGCGGCGCCGGCCACCGGCCGTGTTGCCGCGGCCGGTGCGCGTACCCGGCTATCCCGTGGTGCCCGCGCTCTTCGTGCTGGCGACGCTGTACATGCTGGGCAACGCGCTGTGGCAGGCTCCGCTGTTCACGGGCTTGGCGTTCGCCATCATCCTGCTCGGCGTGCCGGTCTACTACGGGTGGCGGAGGGGGGGGCACTGAAACGACGTAGGGGCGCAGCATGCTGCGCCCCTACAGTCTGTCGCGTCGATCAGCGGTCCGACCGTCAGACCGTCAGACTGTCAGACTACCAGTTGAACATGTACCGTACGCCGAGCTGCATCCGCCAGACGTCGAGCGTGCTGACGTTCTTCTGGAATGAGCGCGAGATCAAATTGCGACCGACATTTGCAAGCGTGTACGTTGGTGCGCCAGAGGCATCGACACCGGTTGAGGACAGCGGCCGCTGCGTCACAAACCCCTGTGAGACACCCCAGTCGCTACTGAGGAGGTTTGTGAAATTGAAGATGTCGAGCCTGATTTGCAGGCTGTTCGCGTTTCCGCCCAGCCGGCGCGACACATCTTGCGCAACACTCAAGTCCGCGCGGAATACCATCGGCAGGAAGACGGCGTTGCGTCCCGCATACTCGCCGCGGTGGCTGCTCAAGTACGGATCTTGGTTGATGAACGCCTCCCACGCCGCGACCTGCTGCGCGGGGGTCCAGACCATCGTGTCCGACGGGGTGGGGCTGAATCGCACGAATTTTCTGGAAAAGTTCATCTCGCCCACATTGCGGGGGATGTAGATCAGGTCGTTGCCTGAGGCCCCATCACCGTTCATATCGCCGTTGTAGACGTAGCTCCCGTTCCCTGGGCGGCGGTCCTCGAGGTACAGGCTGATGGTGGTTGGCCCGACGCCTACAAAGTCCCGCTCGTAACTGACGGCCCCGAAGAAGCGGTGGCCCGACGCAAACTGTGAGTTCGCGATGATCGGATTGTTTGGGTCGACGGCAATCGGGTTCCCTGTCCACGAGCCGGAGGCGATGGAGCCGGGGTCCACCGTGTTCTTACTGGTGCCGTAACTCCACCCGAGCTTTGCGAACAGACCACCCTTAAACGCGCGTTCCAGCGACGCGGCCACGTTCTCATAGTGGCCGATCCCCTGGTTCGTCAGCACGGTGGCGTCGCTGACGTTCCCGTAGATGCGGTTCGAGGTCCACCGCGCCCGGCCGTCGGGACCGCTGAACGACGTCTGCGGCGCCGGCAAGTTCGCGTTCAGGTACGCGATTCCGTTCACGTCCTTGGAGTACATGTACTCGGCCGTGCCGGTGACACCCCACGGGAGCTGCTGGTCGACCGCGATGTTGCTGCGCCAGAGCTGTGGGAATTTGAAATTCGGGTCGGTGAGCGCGAGCTGGAAGCTCGCCGCCGGGGCCCCGGTCACCGTCGCAGGCTTGTACGCGTCCGGGTTCGGATTAAACGGATACGCGGTCGTGTTGTCCGCCTGGATGAAGCCCGTGAGCACGCCCGTGTTGCCGACCTGGTTCGAGATCCACACGTAGGCGGGTCGACCGGTGAAGACGCCCGTGCCGCCACGGATCTGCGTGGTGTGTCTCCCACCGACGTCGTAGTTAAAACCAAACCGAGGTGACCACAGGAGATTCGTGCCCGGGAGCGCGCCGCTGTTGTAATGGATCGGCGCGCCGTTCGCGTCGCGGAAGGTCATCGTGTCCGCCACCGGGTTGTCGTACGCCGTGTTCTTGAAGTTCGGCGCATCGACGCGCAATCCGCCCGTGAGCGTCAGGTTTGCGCTTGGCCGCCATTCGTCCTGGACATAGGCGCCCGAGTACAGCACGTCGAGCGGCTGCACGGGCTCCGTCAGCCCCGGAATGTTCGCATAGCGGTATTGGAAGCGGCGAAGCGTAACCGGCGAGGTCGCGCGAGTCGGGTTGGCGAGGTAACTGTCGGCCGCCGTGTAAAAATCGGCGAGTGAGTTGAAGACGTACACGCTTTGCGCGCCCGGGAAGAACACGTTCGTCGAATGATACTTCTCGACGCTCACTCCCAGGGTCACCGAATGCTTTGGTAGATAGATGCTGAAGTTGTCCTGCAGCTGGTAGCTGTGATAAAACAGTTTGTTGTCGGGCGTGAACGGCTCGAATCCAAACGTCGTGTAGTTAGGCTGGTTTGGCCCGGAAAGGATCTCCACCAGCGGGAACCACGGGCCTGCGACGTTTTTGCGGCTCTCGTCGCTCGTGTTGTAACCGACGATGAGGTTGTTGGATTTGTCGCCGAACGACGAATTCCATTCGCCGACAATCGATCGAATGTTTTCAAGAATCGCGTAGTTGGAATTGGCGAAATTCAGCGACGTCAGATTGCTGCGACGGTTGCCCAGGCCGAGCGATCCCGAGTTGGAAAGCAGAACTGGGGTCTCGGAGTTCAGCAGATTGTACCGCACGCTGAGCTTGTTGTGGTCGTTCAGGTTGTAGTCGAGGCGCGCGATGAAGCGCCGGGACGGCGTTTTGAAATCGTAGTCCTGATACGGGCCGGTGACGTAGCTGAAGTTTGTCTTGAGATAGGTGCTCAACGCGTCGAGATCCGAGGCCAGTACGCGCGTCACGTTCGATCCGGTATCGCCTGGGGCGCCCGTCGTGGCCCGAAACGTCGTTCCTGGGGCTGTGCTGGCGTCGTCCTCGAAATCGCTAAAGAAGAACAGACGGTTCTTGATGATCGGTCCGCCCAGCGCGATTCCGACGTCGTGATACTGGAAGGTCCCGGGATTGAATGTGTTCGGACCCGCCTGGGTCCCGACAAAACTATTGCTGCGCGTATTGTAGAACGCCGAGCCGGTGAACGTGTTGGTACCGCTCTTCGTCACCATGTTGATGCCTGCACCGACGAAATTGCCCTGCCGCACGTCATACGGCGCGATGTTGACTTGGATCTGCTCGAGCGCGTCCAGCGAGACTGGTGCCACGCCGGTGCGGTCGCCCGGTTGACCGCCGAGCCCGAATGAGTTGTTGAAGTACGACCCGTCGATCGTCATGTTGTTCAACCGGTTGTCCTGACCAGCGAACGAGACGAACGAGAACGCGCCCGACGAAGAGGGTTGCGAGATCCCGCTGTACTGCGGCGTGAGTCGCAGCAAGTCCTCGACCTTGCGGCTGATCGTCGGCAGATTCGCGAGCTGATCCGCCGAGACGGTCGTGGCGGCGCCCGTATGTCCGGAGCTGAAGATGGACCCTGCCACGGTCGTCTGGACGGTGACGGCCTCGAGCTGCACGCTGGCCTGCGCCAGTTGGAAGGTCAGATCGCTCGTCACGCCAAGCGTGACGGTGACACCGTTCTGGACCTCCTGCCGGTACCCGAGGCGCGCGGCACTCACACGATACGGCCCACCCACGCGCATCCCGGGAATCGTGAACCGGCCGTCTGCCCGCGTGATCGCCGTGTACGTCGTGCCCGACGGCCCGTGGACCGCGACGACGCGCGCCCCTTCGAGGGGTCCGCCCGCGGAATCGTTCACGAGGCCCGCGATCGCGCCCGTGGTGACGCCCTGCGCGAAGCCTGAGCCGATAGCGAACACCGAAACAGCCGCCGCGCCTAGAGCGGCGCGGCCAATGCCGACGATCCAACGCATGGATGGACCTCTCCTTGGAGGGAAGACCGGGAGAAAGTGGTCCCGATCAGAAACCGCGTCAAGTTCGTTCCCCCTCTCCAAATTGGAGAGGGGGTCGGGGGGTGAGGACTAGGTGGGTGCTTTCCGGAGCAGATACACAGCCGCGACGGCAACGAGCAGATTCGGCGTCCACGCCGCCAGCATCGGCGGCAACACGCCGCCCGCGCCGACCGCTTTGGCGAGCTGAAACATCAGCAGCACGATGAATGTCGTCGCGAGACTCGCGGCCACGCCCCACGCCGCGCCGCTCTTCGGACTCGAAATCGCGAGCGGCGCGCCGAACAGCGCGATCAGCAAACAAATGAATGGAATCGCGATCTTCAGCGCGAGCTCGACTTGCAGCTTCTTCGCGTTCGAGCCGCTGCGCGTCAACGCGTCGATGTAACGCCGCAGCTCCCCGTAGCGCATCTCGTCGGGCGCCTTCGGCTCCGCGAGCAGATCCACCGGCCGCTCCCGCAGCGTGCGCGAGCGCAGCGAATCAAACTCGAATGCCGTCTCGCCGCCGGGCTGCGTGCCGGCGAGATAGCGCAACGTCCCGCGATGCAGCGTCCAGCGCGGGCGCCGCGCCGCCGATCCCGTGTCGCTGTACACCGCACGCTGCGCCGCCAGCACGATCGTCGGGTAGGCGTCCCCCGTCCCCTCGCGCTCCAGCATCAGATCGGTCAGCTCCCGCGTCTTGAGCTCGAGGGCGCGGATCGCGTACACCCAGCCGCGGTCCGCGCGATACACGAAGTTGTAGCGCGAGCTGGTCGCCCGAATCGCCTTTTCGCCCAGCATCTCGAGGCGCCGCGAGGTCGTGACGGGCGCGAGCTCGGCGAGCACCAGCCCCGCCCCGAACGCCGCGCCGGCAGCGGCGAAGAGCGGGAGCACGAGCCGGTGGAAGGAGATCCCCGAGGCCTTCGCGGCGGTGAGCTCCGAGTGACGCCCGAGCGAGCCGACGGTGAACACGGTCGCAAACAGCACCGCGACCGGCAGGATGAGAAACATCTTCTCGGGAAAATCGAAGACGTACGAGAGCGCCACGACGCCGGGCTTGATACCACGGCCGAGATAGGTGTCGAGCTTGTCGGTCAGATCGATCACGATGACGAGGATCGGGAAGCCGAGCAACGTGATGTGGAGCACGCGGCCCCATTCACGCAGCAGGTAGCGGTCGAGTGTACCAAATGCGAAGTGCGAAATGCGAAATGGGAAATGGATTCTCACAGCCAATTTCGCATTCGCCATTTCACAGTTCGCATTTTGGGAATCCACCCGAGCAGCGTCTCTTTCACCTCATCCCAGTCGCCGCCGTGCGCCGTGCTGCCCGCGTGTCGCGAGGCCCTGAGCAGCGGGATCGAGACCACGAGGAAGATGAGATTGGGCGCCCACATGGACAGGAACGGCGACACGATCAGCCGGTTGCCCAACTCCTCGCCGCCGATCAGGCCCACGTAGTAGACCGAGAACACGGCCAAGCTGGAGCCGATCACGAGCCCGACGCCGCCACGCGGGTAGCGAATGGCGAGCGGCACGCCGAGCAGCGCGAAGACGATACACGCGGCGGAGATCGCGAGCTTCTTTTGAATCTCGACCTCGTAGATCGCGGCCCGTTGCCGCGCGGCGCGCAGGCGCTGCGCATATGCCGCCGGCGTCGTCAGTTCTTGCGCGAGGACACCCGGCGCCAACATCGTGCCGTTCCCTCCCCCCAGCTCGGCGGCGTGAGCGGCGCGGGGACCGACGAGGCCCTGGATCGCCCCGAGCACTTTGCAGTACAGGCTCGGGTGCGGAGACGTCGTGTCCAGGGCCGCCGGGCGCAGCGGGGCGAGCCGCGCGACGCGGCGCAGCTCGCCGACGACGGCGTTGATCGCTTCGGTTCGCACGCGCCGCTGATCCTGGTCCGCGCGCGCGACCACACCCTGCATCGCGCAAATCCCCATCTCACGGTCACTGCGATACTCGTCGTTTTTGGTCGCCTCGAATGTGTTGCTGACGCCTTCGACCCTGATGCGATTGACCGTGTAGAACGTTCGATTGAAGTGCTCCGGATCGGTGCGTTTGATCTCGTGCACCTCACCGTCGCGCAGCGTCAGGTAGAGGTCGGTGCCGCCGCCGCTATAGGCCATCCGTCCCGAATCCGCCATGATGATGCGGCGGCGGTCGGGATCCTGCAGATCGTAGATCGTCACGTCGTTCAGCGTGTTCGCGGCGGGATCGATGCGCGCGGCGCGGAGGAAGAATTGGCCGGGCACGACCTCGTTGATCACCTGTTCCTTGAGCTGAAACGTCGGTTTCTTGCGCTGGATGTCGACGAGCAGCGTCCGCAGCGTGTGATTGGAGCGCGGCAGGACATAATCGTTCCAGAACAGCGAGATCACGCTCATCAGGGCGGCGCCGCCCAGGACGGGCGCGAGGATGCGGCCAATGCTGATGCCGTTCGCTTTCATCGCGGTGACTTCGTTGTCGGCGGCGAGATGGCTGAACGTGTACAGGACCGCCACGAGCACCGCCATCGGCAGCGTCATCGCGACGATAAACGGTATCGAGAGCGCGAAGACCTCGAAGATGACGCCCCACGGCAGGCCTTTGCCGACGAAGTTGCCGAACTGTTTCGCGACTTGATTGACGAGCATCGCGAACGTGAGCGCCGCGATCGCGTAGCCGAGCGGAGGGAGATGTTGCCGCAGGATGTAACGGCTGAGGATGCGCACGGTTGGTCGCGCCATTATATTCGGAACCCCAAGTCTCTACAAGGGATGCGGCGTCTCGCCCAGATAGTTGGACTCGCCCTCACGGTCGTCGTCGTACCCCAGGCTCCTGCGCAGGCTCCCCCCCCCGGGCCTGTGTACACGTTTGGCGCGCCGCCGCTCGTCACCCCGCACAATCCGGCGCTCGCGCCCGGCGGACGCTTGGGCGCGCGCGTCCCGCCCTCGCTGGTCGCCCGCGCCTGGGCTCTGCAGGTTCTGGCACAACGCCTGCCTCTCTTCGCCGTCGCCTCAGCCGTTCCTCCACAACCTCCACCAACCTCCACCATCCTCCCCCAACCTCCCGCGGTTCCCGCGGAGCTTGGGATGAATCTCAATCTTCGGCTGGAGCTCAAGGCGGACCAGTTCCGCAACCTGCGCTGCACGTCGCAGGAGCAGCAGGGCACGTTCTCCGGATGCAACGCAGGATTCCCGACGATCACACCGAATCCGCAATACGCGATCCGCACCGGCGGCGTCGTCGGCCAGCGGCTGCACGTCGACGTGGATTTCGACAGCCAGCGGGAGTTCGATGCCAACAACAACCTGCACGTCTGGTACGAGGGGCTGGAGGACGAGGTCCTGCGTCGCGTCGAAGCGGGCAATGTGACGTTCCAGGCGCCGCCGTCGCGCTTCATCACGGCGGCGATCCCGGCGAACAATTTCGGCGTGCAGGCGATCGCCCAGGTCGGTCCGGTCGAGCTTCGCGCGATCGTGGCGCAGCAGAAGGGCAACATCGTGAAGGACCGCTTCTACACGGTCGGCGACGTGACGAGCCAGCCGCTCGATCGCGAGGTGCGCGATCTCGATTACGAGGCGGGGCGATTCTTCTTCGTCATCGATCCTGCCGCGCTCCTCGGCTATCCCGCCGTCGACATCCTGCAGCTCGATCAGGTCGCGCGGGCAGACTCCCTGACCGTCGGTGCGCTGCGCGTCTATCGCCGCCGCGCCACCGCGCCGACGTCGAGCGGCAACCAGAACGCCGGCGGCGTGCGCGCCGTCGCGTGCGGGCCCGGGATCACCGCCATCGATTGCAGCGCGCAGCGCGAGGGCCCGTTCGAGTGGGAGGTGTTGCAGGAGGGCAGGGACTACTACGTCGATCCGTCGGGGACGTGGTTCGCGCTCGCCAACCGGCTCGACCAGAACGACTACCTCGCCGTCTCGTACATCACGGCGAGCCGGTTCGACTCGATCGGCACGTTCCCCGTGGACGCGCGCCGTGATACCGCGGTCGTGGACACGCTGCGGCTCGTGTACGATCCCAAACCGGCGCTGAACGCGGCGTCACCGTCGTTCCGCTTCGAGATTCGCAACGCCTATCGGGTCGGGGGACGGGAGATCGATCGGACCAGCGTCGCGCTGACGCTCAGCGTGAACCAGCGGGAACGCGGTGCTGCGGGGGATACCTATCTCGCGCGGCTCGGCGTGGCACTGGCCAACGATCCCACGCAGTTCGACCAGTACAATCGCCTGTTTCCCAGGCTGCGCGATCCCAATCACGGGGATCCGGTGCGCGATCTCTTCATCGTGTTTCCGCACCTCGCGCCCTTTGCCGATTCGAGTAAGCTGACGGCGGCCGAGCGCAACGATTCACTGTATCGCACGCCGCGCGCCTACCTCGCCACGCAGGGACCGCCGTCGGTGTTCGCGTTGCGCCTCCATGCCGAGGCGACCTCGTCGCCCGATCGTTCGCTCTTGTCCTTGAACAGTTTCCAAATCCGGGAAGGCAGCGAGCGAATCTACGTGGGGAACCGGCTGCTCACGCGTGAGACCGACTACACCATCGACTACACGACGGGCCAGGTACAATTCAAGAATCCCGACGCGCTGTTTCAGGGAGCGGGGGGGGGCGGGGGAGGGGCTTCGCAAGTGCGCGCCCAGTTCGAAGAGCGCGCCGCGTTCTCGATCGCGCCCACCACCACCTACGGGCTCTCCGCTCGCTACGATCTCGGGACCACGGGGCAGGTGAACCTGCTCGGCATTTTTCAGCGGGAGCAGAGCACGTTTACGCGGCCGCCGCTCGGGTTCGAGCCGGCAGCGGCCTTCATCGGCGGCATCTCGACCGCGCTGCGCTTTCAACCCGGCTGGATGACGCGGTTCATGAACGCGCTCCCGGGCGTCCGGACGACTGTCCCGTCGGCCCTCAGTATCAACGGCGAGCTCGCGATCTCGAAGCCGTCACCCAATCGCATCGGCCAAGCCTATCTCGAGGAATTCGAAGGCGCCGCCGCGCGCTCGATCAACCTCGCCGACAACGCCTGGCACTGGGGCAGCATCCCGACGTCGGTGAGGGGCGTCGAGGCGCTAGGGTTCACGGCATTCGATCCCAACCAGGCCGCATTCCTCACCTGGCAGAGCCTGCCCTACGTCGTGAGCAACAGTCAGTTGGTGCCACGGCAATTCCTGCCGCAGCAGATCGATCCCACGTTGCGCTTCACAGGCCAGGGGCAAGCCGCCGAGCCGGTGCTGTGGCTGAGTTTGAAGCCCGACAGCGTGCTCGGGCTCGCCAATCCGGCCGGCGTTCCCAACTGGACCAGACCGTCGCAGAACGCCCCGCGCTGGCGTTCGATCACGCAAGCACTGTCGGCCACGGGTGTCGATCTCTCCCGCGTCGAGTTTCTGGAATTCTGGGTCTGGGAGGACGCGCCGCGAACCGCCCGGGTCAACGGAGCCACGGTGCTGTTCGACTTTGGCGGCGTGTTCGAGGACGCGCTCGCGTTCGTGCCGGATTCGTTCACGGTGAGTGCCGCGGGCGATACGACCTACAGCGGTGTGCGGCGCGCCGGCGCCGGCCGGCTGGACTCCGAGCGCGACCCGCTGACCCAGACCTGGAGCGCCACGCTGAACGACGAAGGGATCCTGTCCGACCGCGTGGTCGACGGCATTTTCGACGTCACGCGCGGCGTCATGGTGGACACGCTGCCGCTTTGCTCGGCGACGCGGAGCGGCCAATTCATCCCGTTCGTGTTCGGCGATATTCGCTCGCGTTGCGGGCGCCACAACGGTGCGGTGGACACCGAAGACCTGGACGGTGACTTCGCGCTCGACTCGACGACCGGCGTGCGCACTGCGGAGAGCTTCGTGCGCTACGTGTTTCCGATCGGGGACGACCGCTATTTCGTGCGGAACGGCGGCACACAGCCGGATGGTGCAGGCTGGCGACTCTACCGCATCCCGTTTCGCACCGACACGCTGCAGATCGGCAATCCCGTCCTGCGACAAGTGCAGTCACTGCGCATCACCGTGGTGGCACCGGCGCCGACCGGACCCGAGGTCGACTTACCGTTCGCACTCTCGCGGGTGCAATTGGTCGGTGCGACCTGGGTGAAGCGCGCCGACACCCCGATCCTGGGGATCGGCGGCGAGCGTGGCACCGGCGCCGGAGAGGTCGTCGCCTCCGTCGTCAGCACGGAGAACCAGGACCTTGGCTACACTCCGCCGCCCGGCGTCGTGGATGAAGCCGCGCAGAAGAACGCGAGCTTTCAGATCGGCGCGACCGAAATCAACGAGCGCTCGATGCGGCTGCTCGCCAGCGGGCTCGGCGCCGGCGAACGCGCCGAGGCGTATCTGCGGTTCACTACCGAGGGCGACAAGAACTTTCTCAAGTACTCGACGCTCCGCGTCTGGGCGCGCGGGCGGGGCGTGGGTTGGGAGGACGGAGACCTCGAGTTTTTCATCAAGGCAGGCAAGGACCAGGACAACTTCTACATGTATCACACGCCCGCGAAGACGACGTCGTGGGAGCCCGAGGTCGTCGTTCAATTCCAGCGCTGGCTCGCGCTGCGGGCGCGCATCGAGCAGGCGTGGCTGCGTGGGGATTCCGCGCAGATCTATCCGGGCTGCCCTGACTCCACCCTCCTGACTCCTGATTCCTCCTACGTCATGTGCGACGGGCCCTACATCGCGCACATCCGAGATCCCGGCAGCGCGCCCCCGAACCTGGCGCGCGTGCAGGAAATCGCGGCAGGAATGTGGCGCGTGCAGACCGTCGCCGTGATCGACCAGGCCGAGTTGTGGGTCGACGACATCCGCCTCGGCGACGTCGTGCAGGAGACCGGCGCCGCGGGGGCCGTCGACATCGCGCTCACCGCCGCCGACGTGGCCGATCTCGCGCTCAGCGTATCGCGCCGCAACGGACAGTTCCGACAGCTGACGGACGATCCCTCATACTCGACCGACAACGCCGCCACCTTCAGCGGTACGGTGCGGATGGACCGCTTTCTTCCCGAGCGCTGGGGTCTCTCGATTCCGGTGACGTTTCAGCGGACGCTGGCCGGCAGCGAGCCGTTCTACGTGAGCGGTACCGACATTCGCGCCGATGCGTTGCCGGGTCTCCGCACGCCGCACACCGGTGCCGCGAGTTATGCGTTCGCGGCCCGGCGCGTGCGCCGGGCGAGCAATGACGGGGGGCTGGCACGTTGGCTGCTCGATCCCCTGTCGGTCACCGGTTCGTACGCGAGTGGCGATGCGCGGACATCGCTGTCGCGTGCCAGCTCGTCGAACTACGCCTTCACGGTGGACTACACCGCGTCGCCCGGTGCCGACCTCGTCACGGTCGCGGGGCTCGCCCTGCGGCTCAATCCGTCGCGGATCCATTTCCGTTCCGGACTGATCGGGAGCGATGCGGAGCGGTTCACGTTTCTCCTGCCGATCGCGGAGCCTGGCGACACCGCGCCGGCGGCGATCTCGCGGACGCGCCTGTGGCAGAACTCCGGCGGCGTGCAGCTCACGCCCGTCGGCGGCGTCCAGTTCGGTGTCGACGCCGTGTCGACGCGCGATCTGCGCGATTACGGCGACTCGACAACCCTGGGT
>JBKPDZ010000035.1:0-5620 GCA_046728135.1 Gemmatimonadota bacterium
CTTCGATTCGACCCCCGACACCATGAACTGCGGTGTTCAGGTCCCAAAGGCCTTCTACAAGATCGTCGTCGTGAACGACGATGGGCATCCGGCGGCGATTGCCATCGAGATGACCCAGGGCGAGCGGCGCCGCCGCGAAGCGGTGAGTACGTTTGTGACGACCGTGAAGCACATCGAGGACGAGACAGGGCTCGACTTCTTCCCCGGGCTTTCAGGGGCGGATAAGACGGCGTTGGAGAATGGCCAGGCTGACGCTCGATGGAACGTCGATCAGGTCCTGGCGCCCGATCACCCGTGTCGCCTGGGCTCGCAGTAGCACGGCGAACGCCGGGCTGCCAAGGCGGAAGACACCGCCATCTTTGCAGCCCCTGTGATCGCGCCGCAGAAGATCGTAGATGCCTATGTGGACGGCGGAAAGTGGTTCCGAGTTGAACGCTGCTCTTGACCTGTCAAAGGCCATCGAAATGAGCCAACCCGAAAGCTAGCGAACCTCATCGAGGCTGTGGTGGTTTACGATACGATCTACGTCCCGCCTCATGTGCTGGAAGGATTGGCTTATCCATCCGTGGTTAATGTATTCGTCCATTGAGGAGAGGAGACTTCCATGGTAAAGCAGCGCGGCGTCCGCTTACGTGGCAGTGATCGCAAGCCGGTGCCTGGGGCAAAAGTCACGGGTGCCGTTGATCCCAAGGAGCATATCGAGATTACCATTCGCCTCCGGCGTCGGGCCAGGATATCGGACGAGGACTTGATGCAGATGGGAGCGCGGAAGCCTCGCGAGCGTGCGCCCGCATTGAGTCGGGAGGAGTTCACCAAACGGTTCGGCGCGAATCCGGCAGACGTCGCGAGGATTGAGGCGTTTGCCCACGAACATGGGCTCGTCGTCACCGACTCGAACATCGGTCAAGGAACGGTGCGTCTGAAAGGGAGTGTGGGGAGCTTCAATGCCGCGTTCGGTGTGAAACTCCAACAGTACGCGAAGGGCCGCGCGCTGAAATATCGAGGGCGCACCGGGCCGATTTACGTGCCGAAGGAGCTGCAGGACGTGATCGTGGGGGTGCACGGCCTCGATAATCGGCCCGTGGCGAAGCCCCACAGTCGGCGGCTCCGTCCGGCGAAGGGGCAAAGGTGGAGTGGCAAGGGCGCGACCGCCCGGAAGCGGCGGACCGCCCAGGCCCGAACCTTCACCGCACCAGAAATCGCCCGGCTCTACAACTTTCCCTCGGGACTCACGGGGAAAGGGCAGTGCGTTGCGTTGATCGAGCTCAACGATACGAACGAGACGGGGAACCCGAGCGGCGTGGGCTATCGAGCGTCGGATCTCCGGGCGTACTTCAAGCAGCTCGGTATCGCAGAGCCGACCGTCGTTCCGGTCAGCGTGGACGGGGGCGCCAACGTCCCCGGACCCGATCCCGGCGGCGATGACGAGGTGACGCTCGACATCGAAGTGGCCGGCGCCGTGGCTCCGGGGGCAACGATCGCGGTCTACTTCGCGCCGAACACGACGAATGGCTTTATCGACGCGCTCAACGCCGCCATTCATGACACCGAGCGCCAGCCCTCGGTTGTGTCCATCAGTTGGGGTGGACCGGAGGACCCGATGGGTCAAGTGGATGACCAATTCATCCAAGGATTGCACCAGGCCATGCGGGATGCAGCGCAACTCGGGGTGACGGTCTGCTGCGCTGCGGGTGACGACGGATCCGCCGACATGGGGGACGGATCGGACGGCAATCCCGCATGGGATGGAATCCCACATGCCGATTTCCCCTCCTCGAGCCCATTCGCCCTGGCCTGTGGCGGCACGAAGCTCGTCGCCTCACAGGGGACCGTGCTGAGTGAGGTGGTCTGGAACGAAGGCCGCTTGCAGGGGGCGGGTGGGGGCGGCGTCAGCACGACCTTCCCCCTTCCCTCGTATCAGCAGAACGCGTCCGTGCCGAGGTCACCAAAGAACACGGCGGGACGCGGTGTTCCGGATCTGGCTGGAAACGCAGATCCGATGACCGGCTACCGCGTCGTTGTCGGCGGGAAAGTGAACACGATCGGCGGGACGAGTGCTGTGGCTCCGCTCGTTGCGGGTCTGATCGCGCTCATCAACGAGGATCTCGCGAGCCACCCCGGGACGACCGCGGGCTTCCTGAATCCGCAGCTATATGGGGCGGCCGCCAACGCGTTCCGGGACGTCACATCAGGGAACAACGACATCGAGGGGAACTTGAATGGCAAGTATACGGCGGTAGCCGGGTGGGATGCATGCACCGGACTCGGTGTCCCAGACGGGGCACAGTTACTTCAGAACGTCTAGCCCATCGAGCGCCAAAGGGGACGACCTTCTGGTCTTGGTACCTTGAGATCGACCAGACAGCCGCTCCACAACGGAGATTCGGGGAGTCCACTCACCAGTCTCCTTCAGGTGCCTCTCCTATGGCCCGATGAGACGGAGTTCGGGGAACTTCACCTCGGCCTGCGACGGATACATCTTGACCATCCGCTCAACCCCCGCCTGGAATGCACGCTGGATGGTCGTCGCTTCGAGAGGATACTCCGGAGGAGGCGGTGGTGCGGGCGGATCGAGGCGCGGCGCATCAAGGCAGTTGAAGACGGCGACGAGATTGCCGACAGGTCGCGCCTCCACCACGGGAGAGTACTGGCCGCCGTTCGCTGTATTCCGGAACCGTTCGGCTAGGAACTTCAGGATCGAGGTGTGGTCGAGGAGGTCGGAGTACACGCGACCCGCCGAGACGAATGGACTGACGATGAGCGCGGGAACGCGGAGGCCAGTTGTCATGAACTGGTCGTCGTACTCAGCGTCCCGGGGAATCGGAGTCGGGAGCGGCCTTGGGGGCTCGTGGTCGAAGAACCCGCCGTGCTCATCATAGGTGACGATGAGCACACAGTCCTTCCAGAGATCGGCTGTGACCAAGGCGAGATATACGTTGCGAAGGAAGTTCTCACTGTGGGAGATGGACGACGGTGGGTGTGCGTCGGACGGTTCCTTGTAGTGCGGCGCATCGGTGTACGTCGGCTCGATGAACACTACCTGCGGCAGGTCGTCGTTCAGAATATCCTTGGGAAGGTCCGAGAGCCGACGAAAGTGCGTGCCGTCCATGACGACGTGGGGTATCCACTCGGGCATCATCATGAACAACGGGAATTCCTCGTGGTACACGCACCACGGCACGCCGCTGCGCGTCAGCCAGTCATAGACGAGATCGTGATGGGGGAGGGGTTCCTCGTTGTCCTCTATGAGCGAATAGCCAGCCATCGCCATGAGGCGATTGGGCTGCGTCCCGGTGGGAAACGGGGCGAACCACGAGTCACAGACGGCAAACTGCCGAGCGAAGAAGTCTGTGATCGGCACCTCGCCCTCGGTATAGTACCCCATCACGGGAGGAGGGAGGTCACGCGAGACGGCATGGTTGATCGCGTAGCTCGCAACGAAGCCGTGCATGGAGCCGCCGTCAATCTGGATCCGTATGTGCTGCCGATCATGGAGGGGGTCGGGAACCCGAAGACTCGTTAGTGGAAAGAGCGGATACGGTTGACCGTTGTACGTGTTGGTGTGCGGATCGAGTGGATGTCGCAGCCCATTCACTGGAAGCACGCCCTTCAGGCTGAGATACCCAAGCATGTGATCGAAAGAGCGGTTTTCGAGCATCAGGACAAAGATTCGCTTGATGCTGCCCAAGGCTGCCATGCCAGGCTATCGTTACCGTTGCCCCACGGCCGATTCAACTCTCGCGCATTCTCAGCGAGGTCCGTGGCGGGCACACGGGGCAGACGCGGCGTGGCGGATTGTTCAAAAATCGCCTCTGCAAGGGAACGGCAGAAGTCTTCGTAATACAGGGGCGACCTCTTCCCCGGACGCGCCTGGGCTCATCATCGAAGCGGGCCCGTCGAGTCCAACTCGACCCGGGTGCACAAACCACGGTTGGAATGCAGTCCTCGAACTCATCGGCAAGGTCGGCGGCCCGTCGGGCCCGCCTGAAGCGGCCGTCCGAGTCATGCCGTGACAGACCGCTTCCCGTGGTGTACGGACCCACATGCAGGAGGTCCGTGGTTCGAGTCCACGTCCGACCACTCGACTTCTCGGCGGTTGCCCGTCAACCATGATCTCCGTCCGCGACGTGCACAAGGTGTTCCGTCAGGGCGAGGCCGAGGTGCGCGCGCTGGCGGGCGTGACCCTCGACATCGCGGCGGGCGAGTTCGTGTCGATCATGGGGCCGAGCGGCTCGGGCAAGAGCACGCTGCTCCATCTGATGGGCGGCCTCGACCTGCCGACGGCGGGCGAGATCGTCATCGACGGGACGCCCATCTCGCGCATGAGCGACGATGAGATCACCATCTTCCGGCGCCGGAGGATCGGCTTCGTGTTCCAGTTCTTCAACCTCCTGCCCACCTATTCCGCCGAGGAGAACGTGGCGCTGCCGCTGCTCCTCGACCGCCGCCGCGCGCGCGACGTGCGCGACCGCGTGGGGGCGGCGCTCGACCTGGTCGGGCTCGGGCACCGGCGCCGGCATCGGCCCGACGAGCTCTCGGGCGGCGAGATGCAGCGCGTGGCGATCGCGCGCGCGCTGGTGATCGATCCCGTGCTCATCCTCGCCGACGAGCCGACCGGCAACCTCGACACGCGCACCGGTGAGCAGATCCTCGGCCTCATCCGCGACGCCAACCGTGCGCGCGGCTCGACCGTGGTGCTGGTGACGCACGAAGCCCGCGCCGCGGGCTACGCCGCCCGGATCGTCACGCTGAAGGACGGCACGGTGGTGGACGGCGCGCCCGCCTGACGCTACCACCCCGCGAGGTCGGCGGCGCGCAGGCGGTGGTAGGTCGCCTCGCCCAGGAAGGCGCGGTCGAAGACGGCGCGGCGGAACCACAGGTGGAGGTCGTACTCCCAGGTGAAGCCGATGCCGCCGTGCAGCTCGGTCGCGACGCGGGCCGCGCGGTCGTAGAGGTCGGTCAGGTGCGCCTTGGCGATGGCGGCGTGCCGCTCGGCGCGCTCCGGGATGTGGTCGTAGGCGTGCGCCGCGTACCACCACAGCGAGAGCGCCGGGTCCAGGTCGGCCGCCAGGTCGGCGAGCTGGTGCTTGACGGCCTGGAAGGTGCCGATGGGCTCGCCGAACTGCTCGCGCGTGAGGGCGTACTTGACCGTCATGTCGAGGCAGCGGCGCGCGCCGCCGTACGCGTCGGCGGCGAGGAGCACGAGCCCCGCGTCGCGTGCGCGGTCGATCGCCGCGCGCCCCGCCGCGATCTTGGTCCCCGGCGTCGCCTCGAGCTCGACGGCCGCGACCCGCCGGGTCATGTCGGTTCCTTTGAGCGGCGTCACGCCGAGCCCGCGCGCGCCGCCCTCGACGAGCCAGAGGCCCGGGCCGTCGCCGTCCTCGGCCGCGACCAGGATCGCGTCGGCGATCGCGGCGTAGGGTACGAGGGGCTTGCGCCCGCTGAGCGCGCCCCCCCGCGCGCGCGTCGCGAGTCGCGCCGCGTCCCACTCGTCGCCCTCCTCGCCGAGGGCGAGCGTGACGATCGACTGGCCGCGTGCGATACGGGGGAGCCATCGCGCCGGTGCGGCCGCGTCGCCGCTCGCCACGAGGGCGGCGGTGGCGAGGGCGCAGGCGAGGAA
>JBKPDZ010000036.1:0-61263 GCA_046728135.1 Gemmatimonadota bacterium
CGAGTGAACAAGGCCGCGCCGAGCTCACTGGCTACCTGCGCCTCGAACGACTCACCAAACCCATGCTCGCGCTCAACATCACGACGTCAAATTTCAAGGCGCTGGATCTGCGCGGCTATTTGACGGTTACCGCGAGCGGCCGCTTAGCGCTGACGGGCCCGGTGTTCGGCGCGACCCTGACCGGTCGCGGGACCGTGACGTCCGGCGTGCTCCACTTCGCGGATCTCGTCAACAAGCGAGTGGTGAACCTCGACGAGCCGTGGGTGCAGGATCTGATCGACACCTCGCTCATCCGCCGGCAACGGCTCGGCCCGGAGTTCCAGAGCGTGTTCTTCGACAGCCTGCGGATCAGCAACCTGCAATTGACGATGGGTCAAGACGCGTGGCTCAGGTCCAACGAAGCGAACATTCAGCTCACGGGATCGGTGCAGGTCAACAAAGTGCGGAACAACTACGTCCTGAGCGGGACGCTGCAGGCGCCCCGTGGGACGTACCGGCTGCAGGTTGGTCCCGTGACGCGCGAGTTCGTCGTTTCGGAGGGAACCGTGCGCTATCTCGGCACGCCGGATCTGAATGCCGAGCTCGACATCTCCGCGCGCCACGTCGTGCATCCCTTAGTGGTTACCGGGAACAACCAGGACGTCATCGTCATCGCGCACATTCAGGGAACATTGCTCGTGCCGAAGCTGACGCTGGAGTCGGATCAGGGCGATATGTCGCAGACGGAGCTCATCTCGTACTTGATGTTCAACAAGCCGAGCTTCCAGCTGGGGAGCGGCGAGACAGCGCTCGTGGGCAACGTGTTCGCATCGGCGTTCGCGGGTGAGCTGGAGCGGACCTTCGTTTCCGACCTGGGGGTGCCGCTCGACTATTTCGAGATCCGTCCGGGTGATCCCAACAACCCCTTCTCCGGCGCCCAGGTCGCTGCGGGATGGGCGATCGGTGGCAAGACGTTCCTGGTGCTGAACGCCGGTTTTTGCTCGCCGAACCAGAGCAACCCAAACGCGCGGCTGGCGAACACGCTCGGGGCGAGCCTGCAGTTCCGGTTCAGCCCGGAGTGGCGCACTGAAGCGAGCGTCGAGCCGGTGCGGAGCTGCGGGCTGGCGAGCACGACGCAGCCGCCCGTGTCGCGCCAGGTGGGGTTCGATCTGTTTTGGGAGCGGCGCTACTAGGTGACACGCGCGCTGCTGATCACCAATCCGTTCGCCGCGCGCGCCGACGCGCGCGCCGTGACTGCGATTCTGAAGATCCTGGGCCGCGGCGGCTGGAACGTGGATCTGCGCACGATCACCGGCCCAGGGGATGCGCGGCGCATCGCCGAAGAGTCGCTCGGCGAGGGATTCGAGGTGCTCGTCAGCCACGGCGGCGACGGCACCGCGATGCAAGTGGCGGCCGGCATCGCCGGATCCGGGATCGCCCTGGGCGTCGTGCCAGGGGGGACCGGAAACGTGCTGGCGGGAAACCTCCGGCTGCCGCGTACGACGACGGGAGCAGCACGCGC
Organism: Gemmatimonadota bacterium; assembly: GCA_046728135.1. GTDB lineage: Bacteria > Gemmatimonadota > Gemmatimonadetes > Gemmatimonadales > GWC2-71-9 > 20CM-2-65-7. The sequence continues at coordinate 1,502 of JBKPDZ010000036.1, forward strand.
CTTGTTGCACGCGCGGGCGCACGCGATCGATCTCGGCGTGGTGCAACGGTCCGACGGCGCGCATTACTTCGCCGTCGTCGCCGGGACGGGATTCGATGCGCAGCTGATGGCCGGGACCGGTCTCCAGGAGAAGCGACGCTGGAAGATTGGAGCCTACCTCGCGCGCGCGGCGCTGACGCTGCCCTCGGTGCGGAGCGCGGGGCATCGCATCACGGTGGACGACAAGACGGAGGACGTCCGCGCCGCCATGGTACTCGTGCTCAATTGCGGCCAGCTCCCACCCGGGTTCCTCAAGCTGCGCGCCGATCTGTCACCCGATGACGGGTGGCTCGATGTGATGGCGCTGGATGCCGATGGCGCCTTTCAGAGCGCGACCGCAGTCATGGAATTGATCCTGGGTCGCGGCCGCAACGGCAAGGGGCGGCGGATATGGTGGGCGCGGGGACGGACAGTGCGCGTCGAAGTGGCGGACGCCGCCCCGCGACCCGTGCAGCTCGACGGCGATGTGACCGGCGAGACGCCCTTTGAAGCGCAGTTGTTACCCGGCGCGCTGTCGGTTTTGGTTGGACCCGCCTTCCAGGCGCATCATGGCTGACACGCTGCTCCTGGTCGACGACGATCCGGCGGTGCTGCGCGCGATCGGAGACTACTTCGAGCGCATCGGCTACGAAGTGTGGCGCGAGGGCACAGGCGAACAGGCGACGGAGACGCACCGGCGGGTACGTCCTGACGTCGTAGTGCTCGATTTGCACCTGCCGGACGCGAGCGGCCTGGTCGTGCTCGAGCGACTGCGCCGCGAAGGCGGCGCGGTGATCCTCCTGACCGGCCAGGGCGACATCGAGACGGCCGTGAAGGCGATGCAGCTCGGCGCGGAGAATTTTCTCACCAAGCCGGTGGACATGACGCACTTGTCCGCGGCGATCGCGCGCGTCGCGGAGAAGGTGCGGTTGTCGCGCCAAAACGCGCGGCTGCGCGCGCTCGATCATGAAGGCGAAGGCGTGGGTTCGCTCGGCGCGTCGCCGGCGATGCAGGCGCTGGCCAAGCAGGTCGAGCTGCTCGCCGCGACAGACCGATCGACGGTGCTGCTGCAGGGCGAGAGCGGGACGGGCAAGGGGTGGGTGGCACGCGTGATTCACAACCTGTCGCCGCGCTCCGGGGGGCCATTCGTGGAGGTGAACTGCGGCGGCTTGTCGGCCACGTTTCTCGACTCCGAGCTGTTCGGCCACGAGAAAGGCGCGTTCACCGACGCGAAGGAGCGCAAGGTCGGACTCTTCGAGCTGGCCGATCACGGCACGATCTTCCTCGATGAGATCGGCGAGCTCGCGGTTGAATTGCAGCCCAAGCTGCTGCACGTCCTGGAGACCAAGAAATTCCGCCGCCTCGGCGGGACGCGGGAGCTGGAAGTGGACGTCCGGCTCGTCACCGCCACCAACCGCGACCTGGTCCGCGACGTGGAAAGCGGGCGATTCCGGGAGGATCTGTACTACCGCCTCAACGTCATGCCGCTGACCCTGCCGCCGCTGCGCGACCGCACCCGCGAGGATCGTCTCGATCTGATCAACCGCATCCTCGTCGACCTGAAGGCGCAATTGCCGGGGTGCCCGAGTGAATGCACCACCGATGCGCTGGACCGGCTGTTGTCGGCGCCCTGGCCCGGCAACGTGCGCGAGATGCGCAATGTGCTGGAGCGGGCCATGATCCTGGCGCGCGGGCAACCGACGATTGGCGTCGAACAACTGCCGCCCGACCTGCGGCAGCGCGCTCCGACGGACCGTCGGTATCAGGCCCAGTCGTTGTCCGAACTGGAGCGGCAACACATCGAGCGCACGCTGCGACATCATGGCGGGAACCGCACGCGCGCGGCGCTGGAGCTGGGGATTTCGCGCGCGACGCTGATCAACAAGATCAAAGCCTACGCGTTGAACCTCTAGGCTGCTATCTTCAAGCGATGGAAAAACCCAAGCTCAAAGAACATGATGGAATGGTGTGCCGCGCCTGCGGGAATGAAGAGCGGGCCTCGGAAGGCTATCCGTGCGCGGACTGCGGGACGTTCATTTGCCTGATCTGCACCTTCCGCGGCGTCATGCGCTGCAAGACCTGCGAGCAGAAGGCGCAGGCCGACAAAGCCTAACCGCCCCCCCGGCGCCGCTGCAACTCGGCGACCAGCTCCTCCCGCGGCGCCCCGAGCTCCTCAGCGAGCCTGCTCAGCGCCGCGTCCGTTCCCTCCCAGTCCCGCGCCGCCGCCAGCGCGTCCAGCGCGACTTCTTCGATCGCGGCCGACCGTTCTTCGAGATCGCGTGTGCGCACGGCCACCTCCCGCGCCAGCCACTGCTCCAGCTCGCGCCGGTCGACTTCGAGCTGCCGCTGTCGCAACGCGTGTTGCAACGACAGCTCCAGCTCATCGAGGTCCACCGGCTTGATGAGGTAGTCGTAGGCGCCGAGCTTCAGGCATTCGATTGCCGTGCGCGGCTCGTCGATCGCCGTGAGCATCACCACCGCCAAGTCCGGATCCTGGGCCAGTACTTTCGGCAACAGCTCCACGCCGCTGGTCTCGGGCATCCGGATGTCGCACAGCATCGCCTGGGGGCGATGCGCCGCAAGCTGTTGCAGGGCCTCGGTCGCATTGGATGCCGCCTGGACGTGATAACCCAGCCGGCTGAGAAAGCGCGTCAGCGCCTGCCGGATGCCGTCCTCATCGTCCACCACGAGCACCGTCGTGCGGTCGACCGGAGTCTTTGGAGGAGTCATGGCTGTCAACGTTGGTGAGGTTATCTTGGCGCGTCAATGAGTCCCGCGCGCACGAATCTCGCTGCCGTCCCCGGCATTACCGTCGGTCATACGACGATCGAGGATCACGGCACGGGCTGCACGGTCGTGCTCGGTCCAGAGACCGGGTTCAGAGCCGCGGTCTGCGTGCGTGGCCGTGCCACCGGCACGCGCGAGCTCGACGTGATGGATCCCGGGCACCTCGTCGATCGCATCGACGCGATTCTGTTTACTGGTGGCTCGGCACTCGGGCTCGGTGCGGCCGACGGCGTCATGCGCTGGTTGCGCGAGCGCGGTCGCGGCTTGCCCGTCGGCGATAAGGGAACCATCCCGATCGTTCCCTCCGCGGTGATTTTCGATCTGGGCAATGCGGGGAAACCGCTCGGGTGGCCAAGCCCCGACGACGCCTATCGCGCATGCGCCAATGCCACCGCCGATTACGCGGAGGGGCGCATCGGAGTGGGCCGCGGGGCGACGTGCGGCAAGGCCGCCGGGCTCGAGAAGATGGTCCCGGCCGGACTCGGCTCCTGGGCGGCACGCTTCGGCGACGTCATCGTGTCGGCGCTGGTGGTCGTGAACGCGATCGGCGACGTGCGCGACGGGCGGGGCGAGATCATCGGCGGCTCCGTCGACAGCGTCCGCTATCTCGCCGAAGGTGGCGCACCGCTGGGCGACCCCGAGCGCCTGAATCGCAACACGACACTCGCGGTGATCGCGACGAATGCCGACCTCGATCGTGTGCAGCTGCAAGCGCTCGCGCAGACGGGCAGCGATGCGCTCGCCCGGCGCATTATGCCGTACGGCACATTGTTCGACGGCGACGTGATCTTCGCCGTCACCACCGCCACCAGCAAGCCGAAGTCACCGCTGCAGGTTGAGGCGATCGCGTCGCTCGTGGTCCCTGAAGCGGTCGAGCGCGCGGTGCGCCATGGATAAAATCGAAAGGGCGGTCGACGACATTCGCCGCAAATGGGCGCCCGACGGCCGGCTGCAAGTGTTCGAGATCTCGTTGCTACCGAAGGGCGTCGCCGGCGTGACCTCGAGCCGCGACGCGCGCGACGCGCTCCGCCGGCTCGCCCTGGAGGCGGAGCTCGTCGAGAAGGTGGAGCTGATTCCGGACGGTGTCGTCACACCGGCGGCGATCGTGACTGCGGCACTGGCCCCGCTCTTGGGCGAGCCGCGCGTCTCCGCGTCGCGCGTGAGTGAGGCACTGCATGGCGAAGGGTTGGACGTGCTCGAGCAGCGTGAGGAATGGCTGCGCGTGCGCGCGCCGGACGGCTATATCGCATGGCTGAACGCGGGATATGTCGCGACGGGGCCGACCGATTGGGCGGAAGATTGGACAGCGCGCGCCACCGCCCGCGCGCTGAGCGCGGATATCGTGACCGCAGATGGCCGCCGCCGACTCCCGACGGGTGCTCGCGTCGCGCTGCGCCGCGGCGTCGTAGAGCTGGCGGATGGACAGCGCGGCGCCGTGGCGGGAGGGTACGTGCGCCGCGATCAGGAGCTGCGCGTCGAAGCACGACATCTCGCGCTGCCTGAGCTGGCGCAAAAGTGGTACGGCGGCGCGCCCTATCTCTGGGGCGGGCGTACGGAATGGGGCATCGATTGCTCCGGGCTCGTACAGGCGGTCTACGGCGCCCGCGGGAGAAAGCTGCCGCGTGACAGCGATCAGCAATTCGGGCAAGGCAAAGAGATCGCCATATCGCCCGATGGCACCGGCTACGAGGCCGGCGATCTGCTGTTCTTTGCGGAACGGGGCCGAGTGTCGCACGTGGCGTTATGGGCCGGCGCGGGCCGTATCGTGCACGCAGCGCTGTCGCGGGGTGGTGTGGGGGGGGATCACCTGTTTGGACCGGAGCCTCGAATGGTGAGGTTGCGAGAGAGCCTGGTTGGGGTTCGCAGATTGGGATAGGTGTCTGGTGTCAGGTGCCTGGTCAGGTGCGACACCTGACACCCGACACCAGACACCTGATATTCCACGTATGCGGCTGATCCTATTTGACATTGACGGAACTTTGTTATGGACCGATGGGGCAGGCAGACGCGCCATCCATCGTGCCTTGCTCGACGAAATGGGCACGGCGGGGCCGATCGAAGGCTATCGCTTCGACGGGAAGACCGATCCGCAGATCGTGCGCGAATTGCTCACGCTGGCCGGGCATCCGGAGTCCGATTCCGACGATCGCATCGCCGCCGTGTGCCGCCGCTACGTCGACCTGCTCACCGCCGAGCTCGCCAAGCCGACGCAGTCCACAAGGCTCTACCCCGGCATCACGGATCTGCTCGCCGCGCTCGAGCCCTACGAATCGGGCGGCCGCGCGCTTGTCGGCCTGCTCACCGGCAACGTGCAAGATGGCGCGGCCCTGAAGCTGCGCTCCTCAGGTCTCGATCCCGCGCGCTTCACCGTCGGTGCGTTTGGCTCCGACTCACACCGGCGCGCTGATCTTCCGGCGGTCGCCGCCAAACGAGCCGCGGAGCGCACCGGCCGCCCGTTCACCGGCGCCGACATCGTCATCATCGGCGATACGCCGGACGACGTCGCCTGCGCGCGCCCTATGGGCGCGCGGACCCTCGCCGTGGCGACCGGCTTTTACGACACCGCGACGCTCCGCGCGGCCGGCGCTACCCACGTGTTCGAAAACCTCGGCGACACGCAGGCTGTGCTCGCCGCCCTGTTTGCGTGACCCCTTCCCACTCCGGCGACGAGCTCGAGCTGAAGGCCCGCGTCGACGATCCCGCCGCACTCGAAGCGGCGATTCTCGCAGCCGGCGCCGAGCTCGTCTTCCGCGGAGACATGATCGATCGGCGCTACGACCGCCGCGGGAAACTGGACAAGCGCGATGAAGTGCTGCGGCTGCGGGTCTACAAGCCCGACAACGGCTCGCCCTTCGGGGTTCTGGGATGGAAAGGGCCGGTCAGTGTGCGCGATGGCTACAAACATCGCGAGGAGCACGAGGCGCAGGTCGCGCAACCCGAGGCCGCCCGTCTCATCCTCGAGCGACTGCGGTACGAAGTCGTGTTGCGCATCGACCGCAAGATCGCGGAGTATCGCCTCGGCGGCGCGGCGATCCGCATCGAGTGGTATCCGGCGATGGACGTGCTGGTCGAGATCGAAGGTCAGCCGGAGGCGATCGAAAACGCGGTGCGGGCTACCGGACTCGCGCGCGACCGGTTCCTCCCCGAGGCCTTGACGCACTTCGTCGACGCCTACGAGCAGCGGACCGGCCGGACCGCACGTCTGGCGCTATGAAACTGCTGATGCCGCTGCGTGTGCCCGAGCTTGCCCCGTCGCTCGGGCGCATCATCGTCCCGCGCCGGCTGTTCGACCCCTGGGTTCCGCTCGACGACATCCGCGAAGAGTTGGCCACGCGCGTGCTCGAGCTGGGGGGAGATGGACGCGCAGCGGCAGCACGCGAAGCAGGGGGGGAGGGTGAGGATCGCGCGCGCATTCTCGAAGTGACCGGGCGCCGCGCCTGGGCGGCGGCGTGGGAGCATGCCGTGCGCCACGCAGGCGCTCGCGTCGCCGATGCGCTCGATGCCGAAATCACGCGTGCGGCGAGGCAAGTGCGGTTGCCGCGGCGCCGCCTGCGCCGGCGGCTGCTCAGCAACGCGGAGAAGCGCGCGATCGTTGCGCGGCTCGGGACTGGCGGCGGCGCGTTCGTCGCCGCGCTCGACGCGCTGGAAACGGCGGCCGGCGGAGTGGCCGACGCCTCAGTCCTCGAGAAGGAATCGCACGCCGAGTGGCAGGAAGCGCTGCGGACGGTCGCGCGCCGGCTGGAAGCCGCCTGGCTCGCGCTCGAGTTCGAGGTGGACGAGGAGCGTGCCCGCTGGACGCCCGAGATCGACGCGGTGACGGCGTGGCGCCCCCCGCTCTGGCCGATCTTCGTGGTGTGGACGCCGCTCTCCATCGTCCTCATCTGGGTTGGCTTGATCCTCGGCGGCTATCTGCCCGCTCCCGCATGGCTCGCGGCGCAACTGGGCTTCTAGCCCTGCTCCTCTGCGGCGCTCCAGCTCTGGGGGCATTCGCGCAGGGGGCAGAGGTTTCTGAGAATCCCGTGCGCGGCGATCAGGTCGTGATCTCTTGGCCGCCCAGTACGGGCGGCGCTCGCGTCTCCGTGTTCACCTTCACCGGCGAGCAGCTCTTTAGCACCACGGTGGCGGCGTCAAGTAATGAATATGTTTGGGACCTCGGACTCGGAGGAACACGGCGGGTGGTGAACGGCGCGTACATCATCGTCGTGGACACGGGCGGCCACCGCTACCGGCGGCGTCTGTTCATCGCCCGCCCGGCACCGTGAGCGCCGTCGGTGTCGGCGTGGATCTCGTCGAGGTCTCGCGCGCACGTGCGATGCTCGCCGACAAGGGCGCGCACGTTTTCGATCGGCTGCTCACGCCGGCCGAAGCGGAGTACTGTCGCTCGCGCCCCGACCCCGCCGAGCATGTTGCTGTGCGGCTCGCCGCCAAGGAAGCCGTCTATAAGGCGCTGCAGGGCAGTGAGGCGGCGCGCGGAATCGGCTGGCGCGATATCGAGGTGACGCGGGCACCGGACGGCCGTCCGGACGTGGAATTGACCGGACTTGCCGCCAATCGGGCCCGGGAGCTGCGGGTGAAGCGGGTGCTGCTGTCCCTCTCCCATACCCACGAGGCGGCGATCGCAATCGCAGTACTGTCAAGAGATTGAATTCCCGACAAAATTACTCTACTTTCCTGCCCGTGCGGTTCGGCAGCATCTCCCTGGTTCTCAGCGCCTGCCTTGCTCAGCCACTCGCGGGGCAGGCGACTGACTCTCTGACCCTGGCGCGTCGCGTTGTGGCTGCGGCATCCCTGGCGGCCAAGGAGTACGCGCTCGGCGTCGTCCCCGCAGGGGGACAGATCACCCAGCCCGAAGAGGTCGACGAGGCCAAGCTCTTCATTCAGCAGGCACAGTTCGACGTTCCGGGTCTCCCGGCCGCCGCTCGGGCCGGAACCGGCCGCACCCTCACACGGATCTCGCAGCTACTCGATTCACTCGCCCCCCCCGAAACGATCGACCGCATAACCGATAGCCTCGTGGCGAGCATCACGGCCGCGGCCGGGGGCCCGAGGGTCATCGAGCCGCTCCCGGCGAGGCCGCCGTCACTCGAGCGGGGCGCGGTCGTGTTTCGCGAGCGCTGCGCCGCGTGTCACGGAGAGACCGGACGCGGCGATGGCCCCAAAGCCAAATCGTTGAAAGGCCCGCCTCCCCCGAATCTGACCGATCACGCCCTGATGGGTGACAAGTCGATGCTCGACATCTTCCGCCGCATCGCGATCGGCACGCCGGGCACCGCGATGCCCGAGTTCGCTGAGGACGTCTCCGCCGCAGACCGTTGGGCCGTCGCGGCGTACGTGCAGGCGATGCAGTACGGTGGGTCGGCGACGGCGGCCATCTTTGCGGCGGTGCGCCGGCAGATCGATTCCGCATTGTCCAAACGCTCGGACCAAATCGCCGTCGACGCGTACATGACGTTCGAGCAGGTGGAAACGGCGATTCGCGCGAAGAGTCCCGGGCTCGCGAGCGAGCTCGAAGGCAACTTCGCATGGCTGCGCACACGCGCCGTGAAGGCGGACCAGGCGGAGCGCACGACGATCCGCGAGCGGCTGCTCGCCGGACTCGAGCGCGCGGAGCGGGTCGTGGCCGATCGGCCGTCGGCGGCGAGCCTGTTCGTCAATTCGTTCTTCCTGCTCATTCGTGAGGGCTTCGAGGCAATCCTCATCGTTGCCGCGCTCATGACGTTCCTCACGAAGGCCGGCGCCCCCGAGCGGCGGCGAGAGGTGGCGCGCGGGGCGTGGATCGCCGTGGGCGCGAGCGTGCTCACATGGATCCTGGTAGAGCTCCTGATTCAGGTGACGCCGGGTCAGCGCGAAACGGTCGAGGGCGGCACGATGCTGCTCGCCGCTGCCGTGCTCTTTTACGTGAGCTACTGGCTCCTGTCCAAAATCGAAGCGGCGAAATGGACCGCGTTCGTGCACGGGAAGATGCGGAGCGCTTTGTCGTCCGGTTCCGGTGCGGCGCTGAGCGCCGTGGCGTTCCTGGCCGTCTATCGCGAGGGATTCGAGACGATCCTGTTCTATAAGGCGCTGTTCACGTCGGCGGGGGCAAGCACGGTCTCAGTGGTGGCGGGGATCGCCGCCGGCGCGGTGGGACTCGTCGCCGTCTACCTTCTGATCAATCAGCTCGGACTGCGCGTCGCCATGAAGCCGTTCTTCGCGGTGACGGGAGCGATGCTCTACTACATGGCGTTCGTGTTTGCGGGGAAGGGTATCGCGGAGCTGCAGGAGGCGCAGCGCATCCCGCTGACGGTCATCGAAGGCGCGCCGCGCGTCCCCGTGCTCGGGATCTATCCGACGCTCGAATCGCTGCTCGTGCAAGGGCTGCTGCTGGCGCTCGCGCTGGCTGCCGGCGTCTGGGCAATGCGCCCGAAAGTCAAAGGCTCAGGTGCGGAGGGGGACCTGCTTCGGTCGCAGTGATTCGGGCAACAGCGGCCCCGCCGGCTGGCGCCACCGCGTGAGCAGAGCCCCGCCGGCCACCATCAATACCACGCTCGTTACCTGCGCGAGCGTAAATGGCCCCAACAGCCGGTCGTCTTTGGCGCGGACGATCTCGACCAGAAACCGCTCGGCTCCCGCGAACACGAGATACCACGCGAACAGCCAGCCGACGGCGTGCCCGTGATTGCGCCGCCGCCACAGCCACCAGAACACGAGCAGCATCAGAACGGTCTCGTACACTTGCGTCGGATGCACCGCCACCACTTCTGCGGGATTGGTGCCGGCCGGAAAGTGGACGTGCATCGCCTCCAGATTCTGCACAGTGGTGGGAGGCAAGCCGTTCGGAAATTTCATCCCCCAGGGCAGGCTCGTGGGGATACCGTAGTCGTCATTGACCAGGAAGCAGCCGACGCGCCCCAGCGCGTAGCCGAGCGCCAACGGCGCGGCGCAGATCTCGGCCGTGAAGCGCGCCGGCACGCGGCGGCGCCAGCCGTTCAACAGGATCGCGGCTGTCGCGCCGAGGAAGCCGCCGTACCACACGAATCCGCCGCGGCGAAAGAGCGCGTCCGCGTCGCGCGTCAGGAACACGTACCAGAGCTTGGCCCCTACCAGGCCGCCGATGACGCCCGCGATGACGATGTCGGCCGCGAAATCTTCATCGAGCCCGCGGTCGCGCAGATCGAGCTGAATCGCCCATCCCGCCATCAGGAACGCGACCATCATCATCAGCCCGTAGCCGGTGAGCTCGAGGGGCCCGAGGTGAATCGTGAACGGATAGACGGTCATGGGAGGACCGTGCGTCGTGCGTCGTGCGTGGCTGCGCTCATCTCGAGTCCAGGGAGGGGGAGATCGGCGCGAGCGTCCAGCGTCCAGTCGCTGCGCTCGCCGAGGCGCAGGCGGTGCCAGCCGGCGCGCGCGATCATGGCGGCGTTGTCGGCGTTGAGCCGCGGGCTGGCGACCGCGACGCGAGCGAGGGCGCCGAGCCGCCGGGCCGCTACGCCGCTGAGGGCCCGGCTGCACGCGACGCCGCCACCGAGCACCGCCGTGGGGTAGCCGGTCGCACGTACGGCGCGCTCCAGCTTGGTGACGAGCACGTCGACCACGGCATCTTGGAACCCGCGCGCCAGGTGCGGGCGATCGTGATCGAGGTCGTGCGACGCGCGGACCGCGTGGAGCACCGCGGTCTTCAGACCCGAGAACGAAAACTCGAATCCCTCCTCGAGCATCGGACGCGGGAACGTGAAGCGCCCCGGATCGCCGCCTTGCGCGAGCTGCTCGATCGCGGGACCGCCGGGATATCCGAGGCCGAGCAGCGTCGCGACTTTGTCGAACGCCTCACCTGCCGCATCGTCGCGGGTTTCGCCGAGCAGTCGGTAACGGCCCCAGGCCGGGACATCGAGCAGCAGCGTGTGGCCGCCCGACACGAGCAGCGCCACGAACGGCGGGGAGAGGTCGCGGTCTTCGATCGCCGGCGCGAAGAGATGACCCTCCATGTGGTGGACCCCGATGAGCGCGCGGTCGCCCGCGTAGGCGAAGGACTTGGCGTAGACCACACCGACGAGCAACGCTCCGGCCAGCCCGGGCCCCGCGGTGACCGCGACCGCGTCGATCGCGGATGGTGCGAGACCGGCTTCCGCGAGCGCCCGATCGACGACCGCGGGTAGGGCGGTGAGATGGGCGCGACTCGCCAGCTCGGGGACGACGCCGCCGAACACTTTGTGAATGTCCTGCGACAGAATGACGAGACTCGCGAGCTCGCCGCCGACCAGCACGGCCGCCGAGGTCTCGTCGCAGGAGGTTTCGATGCCGTGGACGGCGTCAGCCACTGCTGGGGGGGGGGCGGCGGCGAGCGGGGCGGCCGGCCGGGGCGGGCGGAGGGGGCGGGGGCGCGCGCCGCTTCACCATGACCGAATCGGGAATGGCGCGGGCGGTCATGCCGCGTGGCGCGATGACGGTGATCCGGGCGGACCCGCCGGCGGATCCACTGATATGCGCGACCACGCGCAGCGAGTCGCGCGTCAGCGCCTGCACCCGCTCTTCCGGGCCGGTGACGGCGACCGAGACGCGCGCCGGCGTCACGATGAAGCTCGTGATCGCGCCCGCGCCCGTCTCGACCGGAATCCCGCCGAAGGAGCGCTCCGACGTGCGGCCCATGTCGCCGGTCACGGTCACCTGCTTCGGCGAAAGCCGCACGATACCGAGCGGCATCGTATCAATCGGCACGTTGCGCGTGAACTCGCCGGAGACGTTGGTGATCTCCATCGGCACCGTCGTCACGGAATCGATCGCGGCCAGGCTCTGTTCCGGGCCAACCAGGCGCACCGTCGTCGGCGTCATCGACAGCCCGCCGTGCAGGACCTGACCGGACTCCGCGGTGACGCTGACCAGCGAGACAATGCGAACTTCCTTCCGGGTCACGCTGTCCAGCGCCAGCGTGATCTCACTGGGCCGCACTTCCATCACGCGCACGTCGGCGCCTTTGGGAAGCGCCAGCTCGACCTCGGTCGGGTCGAGGTGAATCGCATAGGCGGATGCCGTGGTGGTGTCGGGGACGCGGCGCGTGATGTTTCCCGCCAACGAGCGCAATTTCAGAATCTGACTGCCTTTGCCCGAAATCTGGACCCGGACCTTGGGCGGCTTGTTGACCAACGCCCGTCCTGGCGGCAGCAGCACGTTGAGGGTCACGTCGAAGCTCGTCGTGACCGGCTGCTGCAGCTGCACGGCGACGTACAGCATGAGCGCGAGAAACAGCGCGGCGCCCTTGATCGGCCAGTTGCGCGTGATCCCCTGGAACACGCTAGTGCTCACCCAGCAGGCGGCGGATCAGCATCTCGTTCGCCGGGTCTTCCCAGTTTGCCGCGCCGATGACGCGCTTCACGATCACACCTTCGCGATCGATGATGTAGCTCTCCGGCACGCCGAAAATATCGTACGCCTGTCGGATCGCCCCGCTGGGATCGTGCAGGATGTCGAACGTCAAGCCGAGGTTGTTCGCGAACGCCATGATGTCCTTGGGACCCGCCTGCTCCTGACTGTAAAATGCATCACCGTCGACGCTCACGGCTGCAATCCGGAAATCGGTCCCGGCAAGCCGCTGATGCAGGCGCTCCATGGACGGCATCTCCGCGCGGCACGGCGGGCACCACGTCGCCCAAATGTTCACCAGAACCACTTTGCCGCGATAGTCCGCGAGCGTCGCCGGCTGATTGGTGCGCAGATTGGCGGCGCGAAACGCCGGCGCTCGCGAACCAATTTCCACCGGGTTGATCTCAGGCCGCAGCTTGATCGCCAGCGCAACCCCGAACACGGCCGTCGTCACCAGCCCGGCGATCAGTGTCCACTGTTGGCGGTTCGTCATACCGTCACCATGCAGCGGCGCCGCAGCTCCCGCACCTCGCGCCCCGGATCGGCGCTGGCGAAAATCGCGTTCCCGGCCACGAACGTATCGGCACCGGCCTGATGGGCGGCCGCGATGGTCTGTTTGGAAATGCCACCGTCGACCTCGAGAAAGAACCGTGCGTCGTGCGTCGTGCGTAGTGCGTGGGCTCGCCGGATCTTATCGTTCGATCCCTCAAGGTAACTCTGACCACCGAACCCTGGGTTCACCGTCATGATCAGCAGCAGATCGAGGTCGCGCACCACCTCTTCGGCGTGCGCGAGCGGTGTCGCGGGGTTGAGCGCGAGGCCCGCCATCATCCCCTGCTGCTTCACGGCGTCCAGCTGACGCTGCACGTGAATCGTGGCCTCAGGATGGAACGTGAACACCGACGCGCCGGCGCCGGCGAATGACTCGATGTAGTGCTCCGGCTCGACGACCATCAGATGCACGTCCACCGGTTTGTCGGTGAGCTTCCGCAGCGTCTCGATCATATTGACGCCGAACGTGATGTTCGGAACAAAACGCCCGTCCATCACGTCGACGTGCAGCCAATCGGCCCCCCCCTCCAGGACCTGCGTCACCTGATCGCGCAAGCGCGCCAGGTCGGCGGACAGCACGCTCGGCGCGATGCGCACACCGTTCGTCATTGCGGGCTCCGCGCCACCACGATATCCACGACGGTGCCGGGCGCTGCCAGTGTTCCCGCCGCGGGACTCTGTGCGACGACCGTCCCCGGCGCCGCCTCGCTCGTCCGGCGCCGCGTCACGGTGCCGAGCTGCAGTCCTTCGGTTTCGAGTCTGGTCCGCGCGTCCGCCGACGCCATGCCGAGCAGGTCCGGCACGGGGATGGTCGGCGCGCCCCGGCTGACCACGAGGGTCAGCCCCGCCCCCGCTGCGAGGACGGTTCCCGCGGGTGGCCGTGTCATCATGGCGAGCCCGGTGGGCGCGGCGGCCTGCACCGATTCGACCTGGCTCACCGTCAGCCCCGCGGCCGCCACCATCGATTGCGCCAGCGTCGCGTCGAGCCCCGCGACGTCGGGCACCGGAATCTTCGGTGGCCCCGCGCTCGACACCAGCGTGACTTTGGTGCCTTCGGCGGCGATGACGTCGGGCGGCGGATCCTGCCAGATCACGACACCTTGCGGCGCGGTCGGATGCGGCTCGGCGCCGCCGTCGCTGACCTGCAGCCTCGCTCTCTGAATCTCCCCCTGCGCTTCCGCGAGCGTCAAACCGAGCACGCGCGGCACCGCCTGGTGTCCCGGAAGAAACGGCGCGGGAAACAGCACGAGGTACGCCGTGAGATAACCGGCCAGGATCATGCCGGCGCCGATAGCAATCCACCTCCAGGTGCGCCGGTCGATCTTCAGACCCTCGACCGACTCGAAATGCCGCCGTACGCGCATCAGCTCGCTCGCACCAGGCGTGCCGCGTACGCGCCGTCGATCCCGTGGCGCTGTGGTAGCGATTGAAAATCGCCGGCGGGTGTCAGCAGCTCCGCGGGAACGGCGTCGCGGCGCGTTGACCGTGTGAACTCCGGATATTCCGTCAGAAAAGACTCCACGACCTGTGCATTTTCCTCCGGTTCGAGCGAGCAGGTGGCGTAGATCAACAATCCGCCCGGTCGTACGAGTGGCGCAGCCGACACGAGCAGCTGCCGCTGACGCGCCGCGGCGTGCGCGAACACGGACGGCCGTAAGCGCCAGCGCGCGTCGGGATGGCGCCGCATCGTTCCCGTCGCGGTGCACGGTGCGTCCACGAGCACGGCGTCCGCACTCGCCGGACGCAGCGGCGCCGCCTCAAGATTGGCGGCGATGCTCCGAATCGCCACTCCCGCTCGGGCGGTCGTTTCGGCGAGCCGACCGATGCGTTCGTGGCGCGCGTCACCCGCGAGAACGCGGGCCCCGCGGGCTTCGAGCGCGACCGCCTTCCCGCCGGGCGCGGCGCAGGCGTCGTACACCAACTCGCCACGCGGGATCGCGGCGAAGCAGGCGATGAGCGCGTGCGCGGGATCCTGGACGATCCATCCACCTTCACGGAACCCGGGCAGATTCGGGGGACGGGGGACGGGGGACGAGGGACGGGTGGAGCGGACTTCGAGTCCGGCGCCGAAACGAGCCGATGTGGTCTCGACACCAAGGCTCTGCAGCTCCTTCTCCACACGTTCGCGGCTCCATCGCACCGGTTGAATGATCAACGGTGGCCGCGTGTCATTCCATGCAACGAGCTGCTGGGTTGCCAACTCTCCGTACCGGTCAGTCCAACGTCTGATAAGCCAATCCGGATGCGTGACCGACCCGTCCCCCGTCCCTCGTCCCCCGTCCCGATGCAGTTGGCGTAGCGTTCGGTTTACATAACCGGTGCTTCCCTCTCCAATCGTCTCCCGAGCAAGTTCCACCGAAGTAGAGACAGCGGCGTGAGACGGCACCCGCGTCAACCAGCGCAGTTGATAGGCGCCGAGGCGCAGGACGTCGTGGAGTCGGGGATCGGCGCGGTCCAGCTGCAGCGCGGTGTCCAGCTCGCGCTGGTGGCGCAGCACGCCGGCGGACAGCTCGTAGGCCAACCGGCGATCGCGCACGGTGAGGCCCTGGAGGTGGCGGTCGCGAGCATCGGTGAGGGGCGCGCCGGCGCGTACTTCGCGAAGAATCTCGAGGGCCGCGCGCCGCGCGGCGGTGGGCCGGGCAGCCTTAATCCAGCATCCCCTTGGTCGGAGATGACGGCATGGCGACTTCGCGGCGGGGCATCCGGCCGGCGAGGTAAGCGCCGCGGCCCGCGATCGTCGCGAGACGCATGGCGTGCGCCATCGCCACCGGGTCCTGCGCGGCCGCGATGGCGGTGTTCATCAGGATGCCATCCACGCCCTGCTCCATCGTGACGCAGGCATCGGACGCGGTGCCCACACCGGCATCGACGATCACGGGGACGTGCAGCCGCCGTTTGATCGTGCGGACGCTGAACGGATTCAGCAGGCCGAGGCCACTGCCGATCGGCGAGGCGAGCGGCATGACGGCAGCGCAGCCCGCATCCTCCAGTCGCAGCGCGGTCACGAGATCTTCGTTCGTGTAGGCGAGCACCTTGAAGCCTTCCTGGACGAGCACCTTCGCCGCCTCGAGTAATCCGGCAACGTCGGGGAGAAGTGTTTCCTCGTCGCCGATGACTTCGAGCTTGACGAAGTCATTGAATCCGGCTTCGCGCGCGAGTCGTGCGTACCGGATGGCATCGGCAGCGGTGTAGCAGCCCGCCGTGTTGGCCAGGAGGAAAATTCGCTTCGCGTCGAGGAAGTGCAGCACGCTCGATTCCTTCGAGCGGTCGAGATTCACGCGGCGGACCGCGACCGTCACCACGTCGGCTCCTGCAGCGTCGATCGCGCGCACCATGGTGTCCATGTCGCGGTATTTGCCGGTGCCGACCAGCAGCCGCGACTGGAACGTGCGCCCGCCGATTTCGAGGGGAGTATCCTGGATTGTCTCAACTGCCGTAGTCACCCGTCCCCCTTCCCCCTTCCTTCATCCCCCTCCAACAAAATGCACGACTTCGATCGCGTCGCCGCTCGCGACCGTAACCTCGTGGAGCGCGGGCCGGCGCACGATCTTGCGATTGTGCTCGACGACGACCGCCCTGGGGTCGAGCTCCAGCTCCTCGAGCAGCTCGAGCAGCGTGCCGCCTCGAATCTCCTTGTGCTCTCCATTGATTACGACATCCACTCTCGCATCCTCCGCGCGGCTGCGGCGGGTTCCGCATCATCCCACAACGCCCGAATCGCCGCCACGCCGTACGCTCCGCTGCCTCGCACCGCTTGCATGCGGTCGGCGGTGATGCCGCCAATCGCGATGACGGGAACCTCACCGGCCGCCGCTACGATCTGCTGCAATTTCGCCAGGCCCAACGGCGGGCGGCCGGGATGCGACGCCGTAGGGAATACAGGCCCTACAACAAGATAGTCGGCCCCTTCGGTCTGTGCGGCGTCCGCCTCCGCCAAGTCATGTACCGACTTACCGATCCACCAGAGAGGGTTCAGCGCGCGGGCGGCGCTGACGGGCAGGCTGCCATGACCCAGCTGGACGCCCGCCGTCGGAACCGCCAGTGCCACATCGAGACGATCGTTTACAAACAACGGCGACGGAAGGACGGAAAGACGGAACGCGAGCTCAAAGTGTTCGCGACCTGTCAGCGCACGGCCCCGCGCATGGATTGCGAGCTCGCGACCGCCCCCCTCGCTCAGCGCGGTCGCGATCCCGTCGAAGTCAGGCCGTCGGGCGATGCGTTCATCGGTGATCGCGTGCAGTCGCGGCAGCGACGCTCTCACGTGAACTTGATCCCCGGCTTGATCCGCGCGCCATGCAGCCAGTCGGCGGTCGGCATGCGCGCTTTCCCGGCGGGTTGTACCTCGAAGACTTGCACTGAGCCACCACCCGTGGCGATCACGAGCGAGCCATCGACCGAAAGGGCCTCGCCCGGCGTGCCGGTCCCGGGGAACGGCGGGGGCGCTTCGGCGACTTTCGGCGTGAACAGCTTGATCTCGGAACCCTCGAGCTCCGTCCAGGCGCCCGGTCGGGGATCGAGACCGCGCATCATGGCGCCGATCGCACGCGCATCCTTCGTCCAGTCGATGCGCGCCACCTCACGGGTCAGCTTCGGCGCGTACGTCGCCCGCGCCTCGTTCTGCGGCACGGGCATGGGCGGCGGGTCCGATTGCTCCAGCATCGCGAGCGTCTCGATCAACGCCTGGGCGCCCAGCTCGGCCAGGTGCGCGGACAGGTCACCCGCGGTCACGTCCGGCGGTATGCGGTGTGGGATCTGGTGCAGAATCGGACCGGAATCCATGCCGGCATCGAGCTGGATGATCGTGACACCGGTGATTTCGTGGCCGCGGATAATGGCCCACTCGACCGGCGCCGCGCCGCGCAATCCGGGCAACAACGAGGGGTGGACGTTCACCATGCCGCGGCGTGGCAGCTCGAGCAACCCGGGCTTGAGGATGTGGCCGTACGCGACGACGACGCCGATGTCGGGCCGCAGATCACGCAGATTTTGCAGAAATGCGCTGTCGGTGGGCTTGGCAGGCTGAAATACGACGAGGTCTTCGGCCTGCGCCGCGACTTTGACCGGCGGCGGAATCAGCTGCGATCGGGATCGGCCCTGCGGCGCGTCGGGTTGCGTGACGACGGCGACGACGTCGAATCCCTCGCCGACCAGGGCACGGAGCGACGGCACCGCGAATTCAGGCGTACCAAAGAACACCACGCGCACTTACAGCTCACCCGCCGGCTCCGGCGTAACCTCCTTCAGATAACCGGTCTTCCCTTTGCGTGATTTTTTCCACTTCGACAGCAGCAGGCTGCGCTTCACCGCACTCAGGTGATCGAGGAAGAGAATGCCATCGAGGTGATCGATCTCGTGCTGGATGGCGCGCGCCTTGTAACCTGTTGCCTCGGCGCGAACCCTCTGGCCGTCGCGATCCAACGCTTCGACGACCACACGGGCATGGCGTTCGACGTCGCCGAAGATGTCGGGTATGGAGAGACAGCCTTCTTCTGCGGTCTCGCGTTCGTCGCTGCGTTCCAGGATGACGGGATTGATCAGGACGACCGCTGGTGGGTCGTCCTCGCCGATGTCGACCACGGCGACACGCCGCGGGACGCCGATCTGGTTCGCGGCCAGGCCGACCCCTTTGGCCGCTCGCATCGTCTCGAAGAGATCGTCGACGAGCTGTTGCACGACGTCGTCCACCTGTGCGACGGGTGCCGCCTGCTGACGCAGGACCGGGGAGCCGAGCAGGTGGAGCGTCCGAACCGTCACGCAGGCTTCGCCTCGACCGCGGTGCGGTTCGTGATACTGGTGATGCCGGAGCGCATGATGACGAACTTCGCCTCGCCGCTGCGGATGGTGACTTCATCATCCTTGATGTGGACCACTTCCCCCACGATCCCGCTCGACGTGACGATCTTGTCGCCGCGTTGCAGCGACGCCAGCAGCTGTTTGTGTTCTTCCTGCTGGCGGCGTTGCGGGCGGATGAGAATGAAGTAGAAGATCGCGATGAACAGCCCGATCTGAATGATGAACGCCGTCGCCCCCGGCCCACCCGAGCCGGAAGGGGCGAACAACAGCAGGGCAAACGCTCCGGTGATCATGCGACTCCTGTGTGTTGGTAGCGGCGCCGCCAGTCCTCGGCCCAGGTGCTGAATGCGTCACCGCCCCGCTGGATGGCGGCCCGCATCTCCGCCGCAAGGCGGATCAAGTACCGCACGTTGTGCAGCGACAACAGCCGCAGGCCGAGCAGCTCGCCGGCGACGAACAGATGGCGGAGGTAACCGCGCGAATACGTCGTGCACGTCTCACAATCACAGCTCGGATCCAGCGGGCTCTCGTCGGTGCGGTAGGCGGCGTTGCGGATGTTCAGCGTTCCCTCCGGCGTGAACGCCGCGCCGTTGCGGCCCCCCCGCGTGGGCGCCACGCAATCGAACAGATCGATGCCACGCTCGACCGCGGCGACCAAATCCTTGGGAAACCCGACGCCCATAAGATAACGGGGCAGTGTAGGCGGCAGTCGCGCCTCGAGCACATCGATGGTCTGGTACATCTTGTCCTTCGGCTCGCCGACAGACAGCCCGCCAATGGCGATGCCGGTCCAGGGCCCTAATTCCATCACGCGATCCAAACTTTCCGTACGAAGCGCGGGCAATGTGCCGCCTTGAAGAATCGGCCACAATGTCTGGCTACCCGTCGGCACGTCGGCACGGTGCACGCCTTCAACGCCTGCGTGCCGACGTGCAGTCGTGCCGACGTGTAGCCCATCGCAGAGCTCCGCATGCCTCTTCTGGCAGCGTGCCAGCCAACGCAACGTTCTCTCCAGCGCATCCCGCGCCGTTGCTTCATCCGCGCCGCCCGGAATGACGTGATCGAAGGCCATTGCGATATCGGATCCGAGGGTCCATTGGATCTCGACCGCGCGCTCGGGCGTCAGCTTGCGCCGCCCGCCGTCGACGTGACTCTGAAATTCCACGCCGTCATCGTCGACCTTGCGAAAGCCCTCGAGCGAGAAGACCTGAAACCCGCCCGAGTCGGTGAGAAGCGGCCGTTCCCACGCCATGAACTTGTGCAGCCCGCCCAGCCGGGCGATCACGTCTTCGCCGGGGCGGACGTGGAGGTGATACGTGTTCGCAAGCACGATCTGGGCGCCCACCGCCTTGAGGTCGGCGGGCGACAGCGTGCGCACCGTCGCTTGGGTGCCGACGGGCATGAAGACGGGCGTTTCCACGGTGCCGTGGGGCAGGGTGAGTGAGCCAGAACGGGCGGCGCCGGATTGGCCGTCGATCCAGAAGTCGAACATGCTCAATGCGAAATGCGAAATGTGGAATGCGAAATGGACCTACAAGACTTCATTTCGCATTTCGACTTTCGCATTTCGAATTCAGAGGACCAGCATCGCATCGCCATAACTATAGAACCGATATCCTTCCTTCACCGCCTCCCGATATGCGCTCATCACTCGCTCATATCCCCCGAACGCACACACGAGCATCAGCAACGTGGAGCGTGGCAGGTGAAAATTGCTGATCAGATGCTTGACGACCTTGAACTCGAACGGCGGCCGGATGAAGAGGCTCGTTTCTCCCGAGCCCGGATGGACGAGTCCGGCGTCGTCCACCGACGATTCGAGCGCTCGCACGACGGTCGTGCCCACTCCCCACACCCCGTGCCCCTTTTGTTTCGCGTGATTGATCCACTCGGCCGCTCCCGGCGTGATGTCGTATGCCTCGGCGTGCATGGAGTGCTTTGCGATGTCCTCGGTCTCGACGGGCTTGAACGTGCCCGGCCCGACGTGGAGATCGAGGGACGCGACACGCACCTGACGCGTGTAGATGTCCGCCAATAGCTCCGGCGTGAAATGCAGGCCGGCCGTCGGAGCGGCGACACTGCCGTCGTGTGCCGCGTACACCGTCTGATAGCGGTCGCGGTCCGCGGCCTCGGGTGCGCGCCGGATATATGGCGGCAGCGGCACCTCGCCGTATTTCGCGAGCGTCGCGTGTGCGTCCAGCGCGCCGGCAAAGCGCACGCGGCGTAATCCGCCGCCCAGCATCTCCACGATTTCGACCGCGCTGTCGTCTCCAAACGTCACACGACGACCAGGCTTCAGTTTGCCGCCTGGATGCCCCATCGCCAGCCACGTTCCGTCGGGCTGCTCGCGCACGAGCAGGATCTCGGCGGTCGCAGCCCCCGTCCCCCCTCCCCCCTCCCGCTTCCCTTTCAATCGCGCTGGTATGACCCGCGAGGTGTTAATGACGAGGACATCGCGCGCCGGGATCAGCTCAGGCAGATCGCGAAAGTGGAGATGCCGGGTCGCTCCGGTCGCGCGATCGAGCACGAGCAGGCGGCTCGCGGGTCGGTCAGGGAGCGGATGCTGAGCGATCTGGGAGCTGGGAAGATCGTAGTCGAAGTCGGAGAGGCGGTGCACTAACCGTCGAAGATACTGGCTTGCTCCGCGGACTTCGGGGGAACAAAGCCGAAGTGCCGATACGCCGCCGGGGTAGCGACGCGGCCTCTCGGCGTGCGCGCCAAGAATCCCTGCTGCATGAGAAACGGCTCGTAGACCTCCTCGAGCGTACCCGGATCTTCGCCGACGGCCGCTGCGACGGTCTGCACACCGACCGGCCCGCCGTCGAACATCTCGATGATGGCCTTGAGGATGCGGGCGTCCATGTCATCGAGGCCGAATTCGTCGACGTCGAGCCGCTTGAGCGCCTCGGCCGCGACCGCCGCGGTGATCTTGCCGCCGGCGCGGACCTGCGCGTAGTCGCGCACGCGCTTGAGCAGCCGGTTCGCCACGCGCGGCGTGCCCCGACTGCGCCGCGCGATCTCCACCACACCGGCTGCGTCCGCGGGGACCCCCAGGATGCCGGCCGAGCGCGTGATGATCTGGACGAGGTCATCCGGCGGGTAGTAGTGCAGCCGCTCGACCAGCCCGAAGCGGGCGCGCAGGGGGGGCGTCAGCAATCCGAACCGCGTCGTGGCGCCGATGAGGGTGAAGCGCTCGAGCTGCATCGGCAGCGTTTGGGCGTGCGGCCCGTCGGCAATGCGCACGTCCACGCGGAACTCCTCCATGGCGGGGTAGAGGAACTCCTCCAGGGCGGGCCGCAGGCGGTGCACTTCATCTATAAAGAGGATATCGCCCGCTTTGAGCGAGGTGAGCATGCCGACCAGATCGCCGGGGCGCTCGAGCACGGGGCCGGAGGTGGTGCGGATGTTCACATCCAGCTCTTTCGCCATCAGCAGCGCGAGCGTGGTCTTCCCGAGTCCCGGCGGGCCGAAGAACAGCGCATGATCGAGCGGCTCCTTGCGCTGCTTCGCCGCGTCGATGGCGATCTGCAGCGATTCTTTGACCTTCGCCTGGCCGACGAATTCGTCGAGTCGCGACGGCCGGAGTGCGGCGTCGGTGAGCCGCTCGTTTTCGAGCGCTTCGGGCGTGGTGATTTCCGAACGCGCCATTACTTCTTCTTCGCTCGCGCGATCCAGCGCACCGGTCGCTTGTCAGCCTCGATGTCGTGTGGTGTGTGACAGCGCAGGCACACATCCACGGCGCGAGTCACGCCGGCGGGCACGAGGCGGCGGTTCGTCGATCCGCAGCGCGTGCAGATCCATTCGGCGGTGATTTCAGCAGGCGGAGCGGGAATCGTCGTCATCGGGTCGTGAGAATTTGGAGTGCGCGGCGCACCAGCGCCTCGGTTTCGTCGTTCCCATTGCCCGCGAGCACCTCGCGCACCGCACGATCGGCCTCCGCGGCTCCATACCCCAAACGCTCAAGTGCCTTCAGCGCGGCTTCGGCTCCCGCGGGAACGCTGATCGCCGGAGCCTCCGTGAAGTCCTCGACTTTTTCCCCCAATTCGAGCGCGAGGCGCTCGGCGGTTTTCTTGCCGATCCCGTTTACGGACGAGAGGAGGGCGATGTTCTTCTCGCGCAACGCCCGCGCGCCGCGCTCGACGCCGAGCGCCGACAGCAGCGCGATGCCGATTTTGGGTCCCACCCCGCTCACGCTCGTCAGCCGCTGGAAAAAGCGCCGCTCGCCTTCATCGAGGAATCCGTAGAGCGCCCAGCCGTCTTCCCGCACGACGAGCTCGGTGGAGAGTGTGATGTCCGCGCCGGCGGCGGGCAGGCGCTCCATCACCCCGAGAGGCACAACCACCTCGTAACCGACGCCGCCGGGCGTTTCGACGACGACGCGGTCGGCGGTTTTGGACGTCAAACGCCCTCGCACGTGTGCGATCATCTCGTAGCCCGATGTAGGGGCGCAGCATGCTGCGCCGCTACAGCACGCATCCCACGCAAAATAAACGTCAATGCCGCTGCGACTCCGTCGGCGGCATCGGCAGGCTGCGGCGCGCTCTTCAGGCGCAGGAGACGCGCCACCATCGCCCCGACCTGGTTTTTCTTCGCGCCGCCAGCACCGACGACCGTCTTCTTGATCATTGCGGGCGCGTACTGAGCGATGTCGAGGCCCTCTTGCTGCGCGGCGAGGAGTATGACCCCGCGCGCATGCCCCAGCACGAGTGTGGTACGGACATTCTTATGATAGAAGGCGTCCTCGAGGGCGAGGACCGATGGTTGGTGACGCTTGATGAGCTGCGCGATGGCGTGGTGCAGTTCGGCGAGTCGATAGGGAAGGGAATTGTTGCGTCCGAAGCGAAAGACCCCACACTCGATGAGACGTCCCAACCCCGGAGTCCCACCGCCGTTCCCCGTTTCGATCACGCCGTAGCCCGTGATCTGAGTGCCGGGGTCGACCCCCAGGACCCTCACGTCATCCCGTCACCGCCGCCATCGCCTCGGCGTCGATGTCGAAGTTGGAAAAGACCCTCGCGACGTCGTCCATCTCCTCCAGGCTTTCGACGAGCTGCAGCAGCCGCTTGGCGTCGCTGCCCTCGACCTTCACGGTGTTCTTGGGAACCATCGCGATCTCGGCGCTCTGCACCGGCAGCTGCTTGGCCCGCAGCGCCTGGTCGATCGCGTGGAGCTGCGCGGGCGGCGTCGTGATCACGTAGATGTCGCCTTCCCTCGTCATGTCGTCCGCTCCGGCGTCGAGCGCCACCTCCATCGTGGCGTCCTCGCTCGCCTTGCCGTCGATCACGATCTGGCCCTTGCGGTCGAACATCCATGCCACGGCATTCGTGGCGCCGAGGTTGCCGCCGTGCTTGCTGAAGACATTCCGGATCTCGGCGACGGTGCGGTTGGCGTTGTCGGTGGTCGCCTGGATCAGCAGCGCGGCACCACCCGGCCCGTATCCTTCATAGGTGACTTCTTCGTAGGTGACGCCTTCGAGCTCGCCGGTGCCCTTCTTGATGGCGCGATCGATGTTGTCCCACGGCATATTCTCGGCTTTGGCGGCATCGATCGCCGTGCGCAGGCGCGGATTACCTCCCGGATCGCCACCACCCGCCTTCGCCGCGATCGTGATTTCGCGAATGAGACGCGTGAAGACCGCACCGCGCTTCTGATCGGTGACCGCTTTCTTCCGCTTGATCTGTTTCCATTTACTGTGACCAGCCATGATCGTGCTCCCTGCTCCCGGCTCCCTGCTCCCTGCTCCCGCTCGCTAGGCCCCAAGCCCCAGTCCCCAGGCCCAAGTTATATCATCTGTCCGGGTCGAGCATATCCTCGAATCGCATCCAGCGCCGGTAGAAGTACAGATCGACGAACCCCGTCGGCCCGTTGCGGTTCTTGGCGACGATCAACTCGGTCGCCCCATCCACGCCGCCGCCCGGGTTGTACATCTCTTCGCGAAAGATCGAGAGCACCACGTCGGCGTGCTGCTTCGGCGCTCCCATCACGCCATAATCATCAAGCGTGGGCCGCTTGGCTTCACGGCCGGTCTGAAAACCTGGCAGCTGCGCGACGACGAGCAGCCCCACCTGACGCGCCAGCGCAAGCGCCTTGAGATGCCGGAGCACGAGGGCCGTGTCTTCGTCCTGCGTCGTGCGCGCCTTCGGCGGCGGGACGAGCTGCAGGTAATCGACGACGACGAGCCCGACCTGCCGCAACGGATCGAGCCGCTCGAAGACGGTGTCGAAGTCGTCACCGGCGAGCGCTAAGAGAGAAAGCGGCAGGCCGCGCAGCCGCACCGCGGCCGCGCCGACGCCGGCGCGCGTCTGATCGCTGAGCTTCGCGGACCGGAGCTCGTCCACGGCGACTTTCCCTTCGATGGCCAGGGCGCGCTCCATGAGACGCTCTTCATGCATCTCGCCGGAGAGATAGGCGACGCCGACCGACTGCTGCGCCACGCGCAAGGCGATGCCGAGCGCGAGGGCTGACTTTCCGCTCCCGATGTCGCCGCCGAGGAGAATCAGATCGCGCCGGCGGAACCCGCCGCCCAGCAGCTTGTCGAGCGATTCGAACCCCGTCGGGATGGTGTCGCCCGTGATTTCGCCGGGACGCTGGGCGTCCACCCGCTCGACGAGGTTGTCGAGGGAGGGCCGTTTTTCGAAGCGGCGTGCGGGAGATGGCATGGTCTATAAATGCAATCTGGCGCTACGCGCGGCAACGGTGACGGCGTCTGCGGCCTCGGCGCCGAGCACGTCGCGCGCCGGCGCGGTCAGCTGGCTGAGCACCAGGGCTGCCGCTGTCGGCGTCGCGCTCTCCAGGTGCTGCCGCGCGGCGCTGAGCGCCCGGCGCAGTGGCGCCGGCAGCGCTAGGCTGCCGAGACGCGTCTCCAGCGCCTGCAGCCGCCGGCGGTGGTTCTTGGGGCTCACCGGCGCCGGCGGCAGCAGCGCCTCGGCCGCGCGCACAACCAGCCAGAGGGCGAAGAGTCCCTCCCGCTGCGGGCCGCGGGACGACTCGGCGATCAGCGTCACCAGCCGCTCCTCGGCGGGCGTGCTCATGCCACCAGTCGCTGTACGGCCGCCGCCACGTGGTCCGGGAGCACGTCTTCCAGGCAGCGATGGTGCCCGAGCGGGCAGCGTTCCGAGCCCATCGCCGAGCACGGCCGGCAACCGAGATCCTGCTCGAGCACGACCGCGCGCCTGCTATACGGAAAGAAGCCAAACGGCTCGACGGTCGGCCCGAACAGTGCGACAACAGGTCTGCTCACGCCGGTGGCCATATGCATGACCCCGGTATCCCCGCAGATCACAACCGCCGCGCGCGACAGACAGGCACCGGTTTCTTGCAGCGTAAACTCGCCGGCGACGTTGATGACACCGTTGCCGAGGGCCTCCGCGATCGCACGATCGGCCGGGCCACCGACGGCGACGACCGCGTACCCGAGATCCTGCAACCGCTGCGTCAGCGCCTGCCAATGCCGGATGGGCCAACGCTTGGTCGCGTGCGCGGCGCCCGGGGCGATGACGGCGAACGGCTTCGCGTCCAGTCCGACCTCGACCAGCCAGTGCGTCATCTGCGTGCGGGCGACCGGCGTAAGGTAGAAGTCTGGGGGGCCGCCGTCCGGTGCGACGTCGAGTCCTCGCCCCGCCTCGAAGTACCGCTCGGGAACCGGCACCTGGCGTCCGTAGATGTTGATTTTGGTGGCGATCAGCGTCGTCCGCGCGAGTTTTCGCTTCGAGTACCCCGACCACTCGCAGGGCACCAGCCAACGCAACGCCGCGCTGCGCAGACTGCCGTGCAGATCGAGTCCGTGAGTCGGTCTCAGTGCGCGGAGCCGTCGCGCGAGATCGGAAATGCGCTCCTGCGGCGCGAGCTCGATCACCTGGGTGATATGAGGATTCTCGACCACGAGCGGTGCCATCGCGTGCTTGGTGACGAAATACAGTTCGGCGTCGGGATGGCGCCGGTGCAACGCGCGCACGAGGGGGGTGGTGAGAAGGACGTCGCCGATGGAGCTGAACCGGACGCACAGAATACGCAACACGCGGCCAATGTAGTCGCGCGTTGCCCGGCTTCGCCAGCGGGACTACCTTGTCACGCAAGATGCCGCGTCCGAAGAGTATTCTCTGGATCGACGACGAAGTCGAGGGCTTGGCCGCGCACCGCCGCTTCCTCGAGCAGCAGGGATTCGCGGTCGCGCAGGCCGCGCACGGCGACGATGCACTCGCGATGCTGCGCCGCCAGCCGTACAGCGTCGTGCTGCTCGACGAGCAGATGCCGGGACGGCGTGGCATCGAGCTGATTCCGGAGATCCGCGCGATCGACCCGGCGATGGCCGTGGTGATGGTGACGCAGAGCGAAGACGACGGGCTGATGCGCGACGCGATCGGTATCGAGATCGACGATTACCTCGTGAAGCCGGTGCATCCGCGACAGGTGCTCTCCGTTGTCACGCGATTGCTCGAAGGCGACCGCATTCGCCAGCAACGCCTGGCCCGCGACTTCGTCACACGCTTCCGGGAGCTGGAAGGCCGACGTGGCGCAACGCTCGCATGGCGCGAGTGGAGCGAGCTGGTCGCCGAGCTGGCACGATGGGAGGTGCGCCTGGCCGCGGCGGATGAGCCCGGCCTCTCCGAGGCGTTGCACAACCTGCAACAGAGCCTGCGCAAGGATTTCCAGTCCTTCATTACCAAGAACTATCCCCGCTGGCTCGCCGACCCGGAGCGGGACCGGCCGCCCCTGTCCGTCGATGTGGGCGCGGAGTTCCTCGTCCCCGCGCTCAAGCGCACCGGTCGCGTGGTGTTCATCGTGATCGATTGCCTGCGGCTCGACCAGTGGGAAGTGCTGCGGGATCTGATCACGCCGCTGTTCGACGTCGAGGAATCGCACTACTACAGCATTCTCCCGACGGCGACGCCGTTCTCGCGTAACGCGATCTTCAGCGGTCTCTTCCCGATGGAAATCGCGGCCCGGCACCCCGAGTGGTGGGGCGCGCCGACCGACGAAGAGAGCCTCAATGCCCACGAGCCCGAGCTCCTGGCCGAGCAGTTGCGCGAGCTGGTCGGCGAGACCGTGCCGGTGCGCTACGAGAAGCTGTTCACGGCGGCCGACGGCACCGATCTGTTACGCCGCCTGCCGGCGCACCTGGCGCAGCCCGGCGTGACCGCGCTCGTCTTCAACTTCATCGATCAGCTGACGCACGGTCGCTCGGAGAACGCGATCCTGTATGAAGTCGCGCGCGATGCCGACGCGCTGCGCGGCTTGACGAAGACCTGGTTCGAGCGCTCGCCGGTGCTCGCCGCGCTCGAGGAAGCGGAGCGTCGCAACGTGCCGGTGCTGCTCACGACGGATCACGGCGCGATCCACTGCGACACGCCGGCGACGGTCTTCGCCAAGCGCGATGCAACCGCCAACTTGCGCTACAAGTTCGGGGAGGATCTGCGCGCCGAGGATCCCGAGGCGGCGATCATGGTCGAGGACCTCAAGGCGTACGGCCTTCCGGCCAAAGGCTTGGGCGTCCGGCTGTTGCTCGCGACCGGCGACCGCTTCTTCGTGTATCCCACGAAGCTGCGGGAATATCAGGCGCGGTATCGCGGCGCGTTCCTGCACGGGGGTGCGACGCCCGAAGAAATGATCCTGCCGGTCGCGCTGCTGACGCCGCGTCGCTCCCGCTGATGATGCGCGCACGCTCCCCGCGGCTGATGGGGCTGCTCCGCCCCTACTCGCTGCAGTTCGCCGCGACGATCGCGACGACGGTCATCTCGTCGGTGCTCGACGGTTTCACGTTCGTGCTGCTGATCCCGTTCCTGCGCACGCTGTTCGGCACCGCCGCGTTGCCGAGCCAGGGCGGGACGCAGGTCGAGGCGGTGCTCAACAAGATCGCCGGGCCGTTCCTGCAGGCGGGGTCCCCGAACATCGCGCTGCGCAACGTCGTCATCATCCTGCTGGTCGCGCTGCTCCTGAAGAACCTGGCGGCGTATGTCGCGTCGATGGGCAGCGTGGCGATTCAGGAAGGGGTCGTACGCGACCTGCGGATCCGCCTGTTCGACCATCTCCAGACCCTCCCGCTCGGCTATTTCCAGCGCACGCGCGCCGGACAGACGATCGCGCGCGTGATCAGTGACACCGACCAGGTCAAGACCGCGGTCAGTGCCGCGCTCGCGTCGCTGCTGCAGAACATCGTCGTCATCCTCGTGTACGTCGTCATTCTCTTCGGTCTCTCGGTGAAGCTGACGTTGCTGTCGTTGTTGCTCGCGCCAGTCTTGTTGTTGATCATGCGGCCGATGCTCAACCGGCTGCGCCGTCGCTCGCGCGAGCTCGCTGCGGAGCGGGGCGAGGTGACGAGCAATGTGGGAGAGATGATCGCCTCGGCAAAGCTGGTGCGCGCCTACGTGGCCGAAGCATTCGAGCTGGAGCGTTTCCGGGTGCTGGCCGAGCGCTACCGCAAACGCGTGCTCCAGGCGCAGCGCTACTCCAGTCTCACGAGTCCAGTCAGCGAGGTGTTCGGCGGCTTCATGATCGTCCTGATCCTCGTGGTGGGGACCCGACTCGCGCTTGGTGCCACGCTCGATCCCGCGGTGCTGATCACGTTCCTGGCGGTCAGTTTGCGGCTGATGTCGCCGATCAAGTCGGTCTCGAATTATCCGACCGTCATGGCTGGCGCGGTCGCGTCCGCGGAACGCGTGTTCGAGGTCCTCGACCTGCCGTCGGCGGAGGGGGACCGGCCGGGCGAGACCACGGCTGAGTTCAGCGAGCGCATCGAATTCCGCGGCGTGTCGTTCGAGTACGAGCCGTCCGAATCCGTGCTGCGCGATGTCGATCTCGAGGTCCAGCGCGGCCAGGTCGTCGCGATCGTGGGTCCATCGGGGGCCGGGAAGACCACGCTCGTCGATCTCCTGCCGCGCTTCTACGAGCCGACGCGCGGCGACATCCTGATGGACGGGGTGCCGCTCACGAACTTCACGCGGTCCTCGCTCAGGCGGTTGATGGGGATCGTGTCACAAGAAACCGTCCTGCTCAACGACACGGTGCTCGCGAACATCGCCTACGGGTTGAAGGACGTACCGCTCGACCAGGTGCGCGCGGCGGCGCGCGCGGCCAACGCGGACGACTTCATCACCCGGCTCCCGGAAGGCTATGGCACGCTGCTCGGCGAGCGCGGGACGCGGCTCTCCGGCGGCCAGCGCCAGCGGATCGCGATCGCGCGCGCGCTGCTGCGCGATCCGCCGATTCTCATTCTCGATGAGGCCACCAGCGCACTCGACACCGAGTCCGAGCGGCTCGTGCAAGAGGCCATCGACCGCCTGATGGCGCATCGCACGGTGTTCGTGATCGCGCACCGGCTCGCCACCGTGCAGCACGCGGACTTCATCGTCGTGCTGGCGGAGGGCCGCATCGTGGAGCGTGGCACGCATGGCGACCTGCTGTCCGCCGACGGCCTGTACCGCCGGCTGTACAACCTGCAGTTCCGTAGCTGACGTGCTGTCCGGTTTCACTCTCGTTCGTAACGCCGTCAATCTCAACTTCCCCATCGTCGCGGCGACGCGCTCGGCGCTCGCAGTGTGCGACGAGGTCGTCGTCAACGTCGGCAAATCGGACGACGACACACGCGACCTCCTCGCCGGGATCGCCGACCCACGCGTTCGTATCATCGACAGCGTGTGGGACATGAGCAAAGGCGACGAGACGCTGGCGGCGGAAACGCAGCGTGCGATGGACGCGTGCCGGGGCTCCTGGGGGATCTACGTCCAGGCCGACGAAGTCCTGCATGAGACGGGAGCCCGGATCCTCAAGGAGAAGGTGGCCGAGTGGGACGGCGATGCCCGCGTGGAAGGGTTGCTCGTCAACTATCTGCATTTTTACGGCGGCTTCGACACGATCGCGACGAACCGGCGTTGGTATCGCCGGGAAGTGCGCTGCATCCGCCTCGGACGAGACATCCATCCTTACGAGGGCGCGCAGGGGTTCCGCGTCGGCTCCGGCCCGGCGCGGCGCAAGATTCGCGCACGGCTGACCGATGCGCAGATGTTCCACTACGGCTGGGCGCGCCCGGCCCGCGCGATCAACGCGAAGCTCCAGATCACCCAGCACATGTATCCCTGGGCCGCCGATCGTCTCGAGCAGGCGCGGCGGCGGGAGACGCTCGAATGGATTCCGTTGCTCCGGCCGTTCACCGGCACCCATCCGGTCGTGGCGCGGGAGTGGATCGCCGCGTGCCAGCGGCAGCCGTCAATCGAGGTCGACTCGCCGCGCTTCACGCCGATGCACCTGCGCTACTACCTGTCCGACTGGATCGAGCGGCTGACGGGCGCGCGGATCTTCGAGTTTCGGAACTATCAGGTCGTGTAGGGAGTCGGCCGGCCAGGCGGGAGCGCCCCGTCGGCGATGAGCTGGCCGTACATGCGCACGTACTCCTCGGCCATCGAGATGTGCGTGAAGTAGCGCGTTGCATGAGCACGACAGGCCTCGCTCGAGCGCGTCGCGATCGTGCGTGACGCCTCGATCAAGTCATCGAGGGTGTCGCGCAACGCCCCAACCTCCGGCGTGATGATCTCGGGCAATGCGCCGCGATGGGTGCCGAGCACCGGTGTTCCGGAGAACAGCGCCTCGACGAGCGTGAGCCCGAACGGCTCGTCCCAGAGCGCCGGCATCCAGAGGCAGCGCGCGCCCGCAAGCAGTGCCCGTTTGCGGGTATCGTCCACGGTCCCGACGTAACGAATCTTCCGACGAAGACTTGGCCGCCAGCCGCCGGCGATCAGCAGGCGCCGCCCCGTGCGCTTGGCCGCCTCGATTGCCCAGCGATATCCCTTCGCGCTGTGGAGGCGGCCGATGAAGAGATCGTACTCCTCCTTCTGTTGCTGAAACTGAAAGCCCGCAGGGTCCAGGCCGTTGTACACGAAACATGCGCTGCCGTGTCTAAGCGCGTGGTCCCGCGAGAGGAACACGGTATGTGGTGGTCGTTGCTCCCCCGCGCGCAGATTGCCGTGCTGCGTCTGCAGGAACGGCCATGCATCAGGTGGGCGCGCAACCGGATAGTGGGCGTGCACAACGTCAACGTCACGGGGCACGTGCGCGATCAGGGCCGACGCCGGTCCCAGCAGCGCGTTGCGGGAAATCTCAATCCAGGTCGCGCCCGGCAGGCTGGTGTGTGGTGGCGCGAGCAGGCTGACGCGATGGCCCAGCTCGGCGAGTCCTTGAACAAGCGCCGCCACGACACGCTGCGTCCCGCCATACCCCTGCACCGGCAACGGATGGTGCGACAGCAGCGCGACGTGCAGGGTTAGCGACCGCCCGTCGCCTGCGTCACGCGGCCGCTAGGCAGAGCGCGCGTGCTGATGAGCGCCTGATACATGCGCACGTATTCGGATGCCATCTCGAGGTGCGTGAACCACCGTTCTGCATGCGCGCGGCACGCGCGCGGGTCACGCGTTCCGATGGTTTCGGCCGCAAGGATCATCTCTTCCAGCGTGCTCGAGATCGCGCCGACGTCCGGCGTGAGAATCTCCGGCAACGCGCCGCGCTTGGTGCCGAGCACCGGAGTCCCTGAAAACAACGCCTCGATCGTCGGCAATCCGAACGGCTCATCCCACTGCGCCGGCATCCACAGACACCGCGCGCGCGCGAGCAGCACCGCCTTGCGCTTGCCGCCCACCTCGCCGACGTACTTGATGACGCCGGTGAAACTGGGCCGCCAGCCGCCGGCGACGATCAACCGGCGGCCGGTACGCTTCGCCGCTTCGATCGCCCAGTTGTAGCCGCGGTCGCTGTGCAGCTTGCCGAGGAAGAGATCCCACTGCTCCTTGCGCGGGCGAAAGATGAAATCCGCCGGATCGAGTCCGTTGTACACGAACGTCTCGCTACCGTGGCGCCGCGCGTGATCGCGCGAGAGAAAAATCGTGTTCGGCGGCAGC
This sequence comes from Gemmatimonadota bacterium, assembly GCA_046728135.1. GTDB lineage: Bacteria > Gemmatimonadota > Gemmatimonadetes > Gemmatimonadales > GWC2-71-9 > 20CM-2-65-7. The sequence goes on from JBKPDZ010000036.1 coordinate 33,877, forward strand.
GGCGTCCCCGGTTTCCAATTGCCATGCAGCGTTTGCACGAAGGGGACGGACTTCGGGCCCTGCTTCAACGGAAAGTGGGCATGGACGACATCGGCGTTGTCGGGAAGAAAGGGCGTGAGGTCGGAGGTGCCGTTCTTCAGCGCGCGCGGCGGGATCTCGACGATGCGCGAGGCCGCCGCGAGTTTGGTGCCGGGCTGGGCCAAGACGGTGACGCGATGCCCCAGGGCCGCCAGCGCCTGGACCAGCGCCACGACGACGCGTTGGGGTCCGCCATAACCTTCGACCGGTAGCCGGTGATGGGACGCGACCACGACGTGCATCGGAGACCCAGTATAACTACCTTCGCTCCATGTTGCCTCGGGGACTGACGATCCTGCAACTCACCTATCAAGGTCAGGGCGCCGGCTCCACCCAATCCATCCTCAGTCTGAGTCGCGAGCTGGCCCGGCGGGGGCATCGCGTCCTGGTGGGTTGCCGGCCGGACACGTTGCTGGCGCGGGCGGTTGCCGCGGAGGGCGGTCTGATCACGCATGTGCCGCTCGATTTCACGCGCCAGCGTGACGTCGCCAACGCCATCGCGGCCGCGATCGCGCAACACGGTGTGGAGGTGGTGAACAGTCACGCGACCCGCGACCGCCGCGCGCTGACGTGGCTGCGCTGGCGCCGCCGCTTGCCGCAGGCGTTCGTCGTGACGCGCCGCACGATGCCGCTCACACTGCCGCCGGAGCTCATCGCCGTCGGGCTGACGGCCGACCGCACGATCGCGGTGAGTGCCGCCGTCGCGCATGCCCTGCGCCGGCGGCTGCATCCGCGCCGTCGCCTGCGCGTCGTTCCGAACGGCATCGATCTCGCCCGGATCGAGGCGGACCCGTCGCAGCACGACCTCGCGCTGGCGAACGCCGCGTTGGGCGGGGACAATTCCGGGCGCGCGGTCGTGGCGGTTGTGTCGCGCCGCAAGGATCAACACGTCCTGCTGCGCGCGTTGCCGGCGCTGGAACGGCCCGTCACGGTCGCGCTCGTGGGCATCCGTCCCGACGCGGAGCTGGCGGCCGCGGAGGCCGCGGTGCCCGAGCGGCATCGCGTCGTCTACGTGCCATTCACCGACCGCCCGCTGGCGTTCTATCGGCTCGCCACCGTCGCCGCGTTGCCCTCGCGCATCGAGGGGCTGTCGCAGTCGCTACTCGAGGCGATGTCGCTCGGCGTCCCGGTGATCGCGTCCGCGGCGGGGGGTAATCCGGAGCTCATCTATCCCGGCGAGACCGGATTGCTGGTGCCGCCGCTCGATCCCGCCGCCTGGGCCCGGGCGCTCGACCGCATGCTCGGCGACGACGAGTTTCGCGCGCGGGTCGCGCATGCCGGCCGCACCCTCGCCCGCGAAGAATTCACCATGCCGCGCACGGCCGAGCGGACCGAGATCGTCTACCGCGAGGCGCTCGAGCGGCGCCGATTGCTCAGCGGGGAGCCGTTCCATTAGCATTCGGAGCATGCCCTCGCCACAGACGCCAGTGACCGCCGTGATTCCAACGTTGAACGAAGCCAATCAAATCGGGGACTGCGTTCGCGCCGTCACCTGGGCCGACGAAATCATCGTCGCCGACGGCGGCTCGCGCGACGAAACGCCGCGCGCGGCTGCCGCCGCCGGCGCGAAGGTGCTCCAGGGATCCTGGGGCACGATCGCGGCCCAGCGCAACGCCGCGATCGCGGCGGCGCGCAATCAATGGGTCCTCGCGGTGGACGCCGACGAACGCGTCGGTCCCGATCTTGCTGCGGAGATCGGTGCGACGGTACAGGCGCCGGCCCATCGCGCGTATGCCGTGCGCCGGGCGAATCGGTACGCCGGCCGCACGATCCGGTTCGGCGGCTGGGGTGACGACTGGGTGGTCCGATTGTTTCAGCGCGATCGCCGCTACGTCGAACGGCGCGTGCACGAGCATCTGGAGCGGGGGACGGACGTCGGCCGGCTGCGCGCGCCGCTCGTCCACACGCCCTACCGCGATCTGTCGCACTATCTCGAGAAGCTGGATCGCTATGCCACCTGGGGGGCCGAGGAGATGGCCGAGCGTGGCCGCCGGGCCTACCTCACCGACATTGTCCTTCGCCCGCCAGCCCGCTTCTTTAGTATGTACGTGTTGCGTCTCGGCCTGCTCGACGGCTGGCGTGGCGCGGTGCTTTCGGGTCTCGCGGGCTTCAGTGTCTTCTTGAAATACGTGCGGCTGTGGGAGCTCCAGCGCAAGGACGATGGCTAAAACCTTTCTCCTGACCGGCGAATTCCCGCCGATGCAGACCGGCATCGCGCGGATGATGGGCGAACTGACGCGCCGCTATCCGCGCGGCGACCTGCTCGTTTCTACGGGCCAGCATCGGGACTCGCAGGATTCCGACATCCGTTTCGGCGGCGCGATCGTGGACCGGCTGCCCGTGCCGAGCAAGGCGCTGCGCAATCTGGCCGGCCTGTTGTTCTGGTCGCGTCGCGTCGCCTCGCTCGCGCGCCAGCACAAGCCGCGCTTCGCCTGGTGCGACTCGATCCGGCCCTGCACGTATCCCGCGAAATGGATGCACGAGCGCGTCGGAACGAGGTACGGGGTGTTCGTGCACGGCGGCGATCTGCTGAAGGAGCTGCACGCGATCCACCACTCGCGCTTCGCGCGCAAGACCGCGAAGGCGCTGTTGGGCTCGGCCGTCGCGGTGGTCGCGAACAGCCAATGGACGCGCGAGCAGGCGCAGAAGGTGTTGCGCGAGCTGGGACTCGATCCGCTCGCCGAGACCGTGCGCCTCGTCCCGCTCGGCACTGATCCCGAGCAGTTCCGCCCGGGGATGGACACGCGCGCCGTCCGCACGCGCTACGGACTGAATGGCGAGTCATGGGCCCTCACGGTCGCGCGGCTCGAGCCGTACAAAGGCGTGGACACGGCGCTGCGGGCCGTGGCGCAGTGCCGCCGGGATGGATTGGACGTGAATTACCTGGTGGTCGGCAGTGGCAAGAAACGCAAAGAGTATCGGCGGCTCGCCGAGGAACTGAACATCGGCGACCACGTGCGCTTCGTGGGCAACGTGCCGGAAGCGGAGCTGCCCGCGGTCTTCAACATCGCGAACGTCTATGTGGGCGTGTCGCGCCGCGCCGATGGTTCACGTGTCGAAGGCTTCGGCGTGGCGCTCGCCGAGGCGAGCGCCACCGGGCAGCCGGTGATAGCCGGACCATCGGGAGGGTTGGCGGAGGCGGTGCACGACGGCGAAACCGGACTGGTGGTGAATCCGGACGATGCCGACGCCGTCGCCGTGGCGCTCAAACGCCTGTTGGACGATCAGCTGCTCGCGCGCCGGCTCGGCCAGGCAGGTCGCAAGGCGATCGAGACCTACTACAACTGGGACCGGGTGATCCGCGACCTCTTGGACATCGAATCACAAGTCTCCTCCTAGCATTCAACTTTCCGCCGCACGGCGGCGGCATTGCCCGCATGATGGGCGAGTTGGCGCTCCGCTATCCGCGCAACACGCTCGTCGTTTCGACGGGCGCGTACGCCAACAGCGCGGCGAGCGATACCCGCTTTCAGCAGCCCATTGATCGCGTCGGCATTCGGGCGACGCGGTTGCGGACCGTGCAAGGCCTCGCGCGCTGGACGTGGCGCGCGGGCGCGCTGGCGAAACGCTGGCGCCCCGGCTTCACGTGGTGCGCCGAGCTCAAGCCCGCCGGCTATCCGGCCCGCTGGCTCGCGGCGCGACGCCACGTGCCCTACGGCATCATCGTCTACGGCACCGAGCTGCTCCTGATTCAGGAAAAAATCGCCCGCAGTCGCTTCAAGCGCGGGACGGCGGGCAGCATCATCGGCAATGCCGCCGTGATCGTCGCGATCAGCAACTGGACCGCCAACCTCGCGCTCGACGTCGTCACGGCGCTCGACGTCGTGGTCCCCGTCGAGACGGTGCCGCTCGGGACGACGCCGGCGCACTTTCGTCCTGGGCTCGACACCAGTGCGGTGCGCGCCAAGTACGGATTGAACGGCGGACCGTGGTTGCTCACGGTCGCGCGCCTGGAATGGCATAAGGGGATCGACACCGTGATGCGGGCGCTGGCTGCCGTGCGCGCCGTGCACCCGACGGCGCGCTACGCCATCGTCGGCAGCGGCCACCGGCTGCCCAAATTCGAGCAGCTGCGCGATGAATTGCGACTGGGCGATGCCGTACGCTTCCTGGGAAGCGTGACGGACGGCGAGCTGCCCGCGCTCTACAACGCGGCGGATCTCTATGTGGGGGCGTCGCGCCGCGTCGAAGGCCTCGTCGAAGGATTCGGCATCTCGCTCGTCGAAGCCTCGGCGTGCGGGCTCGCCGTCTTGGGCGGACGCTCGGGTGGCGTGGCGGATGCCGTGCGCGACGGTGAGACGGGAATCCTGGTGGATCCGGACGATCCGGCGGCGGTGGCCGCCGAGATCAACGCGTTACTGGCGGACCCTGCACGCAGGCACAGACTCGGCGCGGAGGGTCGGAAAGCCGTGGAGACCTACTACAACTGGGATCGAGTAGCGACGGATTTGATAGAGATCGATCAGCGATATAGATCGACACGCTGACGCGTGCGCGAAATGTAGGGGCGCAGCATGCTGCGCCCCTACCCCCACCAACGATTCAGCCCGATCTGCGCATCTCTTTTGCCTGGTCCGTCGGCCGCGCGATGATCGCGTAGGTCGGGCAGTGCCGGATGTAGCCACCGTCCATCGGCGACCACTCCTGATCGGGCTGCGTCACGACCGCCTTGCGATCGGAGTCCAGCACGAACAATCCCTGCGGGCCATGCACCAGACAGGCGCCGCAGCCGATGCAACGCTCCCGCTCGACGCGCACCAGCACGTGCCGCTTCGGGAAGATGCCGACGTCCCCCGGCTCGGGCCACTCGTCGGCACGGTCGAGCGCGGTGCTCGTCGCGCGATAGCCTTCCTCGACTTCCTCGCGCAGGTGATCGAACGAAAACATCGTCACGTGCTCGACGCGCGGCTGGATGTAATAGACCGGCGGCGTCGTCCAGGTGCGCACGCGCTGCTCGAGCAGCGTCTGCATGAGAATTTCGGTCGCCCGCGCGAACACGCCGGCGAACCCCTCGTCCTGGGCGTCGGCCGTGAGGAGGCTGGATGCGGAGACGTCCACCGCCACGATCAGCTCCGGACCGAGTGCGCGGGCGGCGTCAAACGGGAGGTTCTCGACCACGGCACCGTCGACGTAGAACCGCCCCCCGATCTCGTGCGGCGGGAAATACCCGGGCAAGGCGCAGGAGGCGAAGACGGCGTCGGCAACGCGGATATCGTCGAGCCCCGGCAACCCCCAGAACACTTCCATCCCGGAGTTCAGGTCTACGGTATTTACGATGACGGGAGGATCGAGCTGCTGGAACGTGAGGTCGCCGACCGTCCGCGCGATCAGGTGCTCCAGCGGCTCGCGCCGGAACAACGCGGGGGAGCGCATGCGCTTGAACGCCATGTCGGCGTGCGCGACGGCGAAGACGTCCTTGCGCTTGAGGCCGAGCGCGATCTCGCGGAGTTTGGCAATACCCATCCCGCCAGCCCAGGCGGCGCCGACGAGCGCGCCCACGCTGGACCCGACGATGCGGGTCGGCCGGTGGCCGCGCTCGAGCAATGCCTGCAGCACGCCCACATGGGCGAGCCCCTTCATCCCGCCGCCGCCCAGAACCAGGGTGAACGGTGTATCGCGTTTCACAGCCCTATCCGCTTGCCCGGGGAGTTGAGTCCCGAGTAACGTAGTTGGGACCCCCATGGCGGCGCCACTCTTTTGGACACGAATCGCCCGTGACCCTTGGGCCCGTTTCGGCCTGGGCGTCGTCGCGCTGCTCGCGCTGCTGGCGTTGCTGGCGCCCGCGCTCGCCCCCGGCGATCCGTTTCGCGGCGACCTCGCCGTGAGTCTGCGTCCCCCATCTCACACCTTTCTGTTCGGAAGCGATGCCCAAGGCCGTGACGTCCTCTCCCGGGTCCTCTACGGGGCCCGGCTGTCGCTTGCCGTCGGGTTGATCAGCCAGAGCATCGCGCTGGTTCTCGGCTTGACGCTCGGGCTCATCGCCGGCTTCTATGGCCGCTGGATCGACGGCGTCATCATGCGCGTGGCGGACGTCACGCTCGCCTTTCCGTCACTGCTGCTCTTGATCGCGATCGCCGCCGCCGTGAAACCGTCTCTCCCCGTGGTGTTTGTCGTCATCGGCATCGTCGGCTGGGCCGGCATGGCGCGTATCGTCCGCAGCCAGGTGTTGCTCGCGCGCGCCCTCGAGTACGTCCAGGCGGCGCGGGCGCTCGGCGCGTCGGACGCGCGCATCATCACGCGCCACCTGCTGCCCAACGTGATCGCGCCGGTGATTGTTGCGGCGACGCTCGGCATTGGCGGCGCGATCATGGCCGAGGCGGCACTGTCGTTCCTCGGACTCGGCGCGCAACCGCCAACCCCCTCATGGGGGGCGATGGTTGCCGAGGGTCGAGACCTGCTGCGTGTCGCGCCTTGGGTGTCGATTGCACCCGGTGTGGCGATTGGACTCGCGGTGTTAGGACTCAACCTCCTCGGGGACGGCCTGCGCGATGCCTTGGATGTGCACGGACTGGGCCCCGGGCGTCTGGCATGACCGAGATCGCGTACCACCCCACCCACGTCCGCGCGCTGCGTGAGACCTTCAAGGCGCTGCGCACGTCAGAATTCCCGTGGACGGCCGACACCATTTATCTGAACAACGCGTCCATCGGGCCGATCCCGGAACGGACGCGCCGCGCGCTCGACGAGTTCACGGCCAAGCGCACCGCCCCGCACCTGCTGCCCGATCGTGAGCTGTTCGCCGGCCTCGCCGCCGCGCGGCTTGGGGTTGCCCACCTGATCAACTGTGACCCGTCCGAAGTCGCGCTCGCCACCAACACGGGCTACGGACTGAACCTCGCCGCCCGCGCGCTACCGCTGAAAGCGGGCGACGTCGTCCTGCTCTCGGACAAGGAATTCCCGGCGAACGTTTATCCCTGGTTGATGCTGCGCGAGCAGGGGATCACCGTCGAAGTGGCGCGCTGCCGTCCCGAAGGGTGGCCCGACGAAGAGTTTCTCCTGCAGCGGCTGCGCGACCCGCGCGTGCGGGTGCTGGCCGTCTCCTTCGTGCAGTTCTCCAACGGCTACCGCGCCGACCTGCAGAAGCTGGGCGCCGCGTGCCGCGCCAACGGGACCTACTTGGTCGTGGACGGAATCCAGGGCGTGGGCAATTCGGTCCTCGACGTGACCGAGACACCCGTCGACATCCTGGCCTGCGGCGGGCAGAAGTGGTTGTTGTCGCCGTGGGGCTCGGGCTTCGTGTACGTGCGCAAGCAGCTCGTGCCGCAGCTCAAGCCGGCGATCACGAGTTGGATGGCGTTCGAGGGGACCGACGACTTCTCGCGGCTCACCGAGTACAACCCGACCTTCCGCTCCAACGCCCGGCGGTTCGAGATGATCACGCTGCCGTATCAGGACTTCGTCGGCATGACCACGTCGTTGCAATTGCTGCTGGAGGTGGGTGTGCGCGCAGTCGCCGAAGTCACGCGCTCGACGCACGAGCCGATAGTGAAATGGGCGGCGGAGCATGGCGTGCGCATCTCTTCGCCGACCGAGAACGGACACCGCTCCGCGATTTTGTGCGTCGCGCCCACCAAGCCGGTCGAGGCCTATCACGCCATGAAGCGGGCGCGCGTCGTGTGCAGTCTCCGTGAGGGCTCGATCCGGCTCTCGCCGCATTGCTACAACACCGTCGAAGAAATGGAGAAGGTGATCGAAGTGCTGGACGACTTGACATAGCACGGAGCACGGAGCAATAGGCTAACTGCTCCGTAGTTTCTGCTCCGTGCTCCTTGCTCCCTGCTCCGTTCTGTGCCGGTCCACCCACCACGCAAGCAGCACAAGCAGCCATCCGAAGATGATGCCGAAGATCGCGAGCGCGCGCATGTCGGTAGGCGTCGGCATGAACAGCGTACTGTAATAGGACCCAGCCAGCACCACGACCAGCGCCCAGATTCCCCATCGGCCGATGCCATCGCGTCCACGCGTGCTGCGCACGTAGATGGCCACACCGGCGAGCAGCATCACGCTTTCGACGATCACGGTGCCCGCCGCTGAATTCCACAGGCCGAGGCCGAGCTTCGCGCCCCCGGGATAGAGTTGGATGTCGGGCCGGTGCGTGATGAAGTCGAGTACCCAGTGGCTCACCACGAGCGACCCGATCACGAGCGCCGCGCGGTTGTCTGCCGTCTTGGCCTTATAGAGGTAGCCGAAGAGCGCGCCCCAGACGATCAGGGCAAGCAGGCTATGCGAGTACGGATAGTCGTCGAGCCAGAGCGTCAAGAACGGATTCGCTCCGGGCACCACGTGCGCGTGCTCCCAGCCGAGCAGCAGGAACACCGGCCACAGCAGGTCCGCGAACGTCGGGGCGACGAACAAGGTGCCGAGGCTCGTGCGGGGCGCGGCGCGTTTGGCCGCGAGACCCAAGGCGTAGTGACCGATGAACATTGACTAGCTCCTCCCACGATCAGCCTGCACGGCGCAAGAGCGCGTATTCCTTCTTGCCTTTGCGGAGCAGCAGATTCCTGCCCCCGATCCAGTCCTGCGAGCCGATCGTGCGCGCGACGTCGTTGATCCGCTGCTGATTGACGTAGATGCCGCCTTGCTCGATGCTGCGGCGCGCTTCGCTCTTGGACTTGGCGAGCCCGGCGCGCGTCACGAGATCGACGAGCGCGACGCCGTCCGCCTCGCCCTCGACGGGGATTGTCGGAATCTCGCCGGCAAGGACGTCGAACACCTGCGGGTGCACTTCCGCTTGCTCTTCACCGAACAGAATCGCAGACGCAGCCTGGACGCCGGAGAGCAGCTCGGCGCCGTGCACGCGTGTCGTGACGTCCGCGGCGAGGGCACGCTGCGCCGGCCGCGCAGCGGAATGGCGCTTTTGCTCTGCCATGAGGGCATCGATGTCGGGGTGCGACTTCAACGTAAAGAGCTTCAGGTAGCTCTCGACGTCGCGGTCGTCCACGTTGATCCAGAACTGATAGAACTTGTACGGCGAGGTCATTGCGGGATCGAGATAGACGGCGCCCGATTCGGTCTTCCCGAATTTTTGGCCTGAAGCACGCGTGACCATGGGCGCGACGAGTCCGTGCACCTCGGCGTTCTCGACGCGCCGGATCAGCTCCACGCCGGCGGTGATGTTCCCCCATTGATCGCTGCCGGCGACCTGGAGCGTGCACTGGCGCTCGCGATAGAGGTGCCAGAAGTCGTAGGCCTGCAGCAGCATGTAGCTGAATTCCGTGAACGACAGCCCAGTCTCCATGCGCGCCTTCACCGACTCCTTCTGCATCATGACGTTGACCGTGAAGTGCTTGCCGACGTCGCGCAGGAAGTCGATGAGTCGCTGCTCCCCCAGCCACTTGGCGTTGTCGAGCAAGAGCGCGGCGGTGGGCCCTGTGCCAAAGTCCAGGAACCGCGCGGATTGATCGCGCTGGCGACGGACGTTCTCGCGGATCTGCTCCTTGGAGAGCAATGGTCGTTCGCTCGATTTCCCGGAGGGATCGCCGATCAGTCCGGTGCCGCCGCCCATCAGCACAATTGGCCGATGTCCCGCTCGTTGCAGATTGGCGAGCAGCATCAACGGCATCAGATTGCCGAGCTGCAACGATGGCGCGGTGGGATCGAAGCCGCAGTACGCCGTCACCGGGCCCTTAGCGAAGTGCGCGGCGAGACCGGGTGTGGCTTGCTGTACGAAGCCGCGCCACTCGAGTTCCTGCAACACGTTAGACGTCGTCATGGCGGCGAATCTATCGCCTTGCTAGGTTGTTACACAGATGGCTTTCCCGACTCGACCTCCACCCCCCTCGACCGCCGTTCACCGCCCTTGGGTGTCACGCTGGTGGTACGATCCCGTCCAGCGGCGGCGCGTGATCATCGCGACGGTGCTCGCACTGCTCTACATGAGCGGCCTGGCCTATGGCTCGTGGACGCGCGTGTGCGCGTCGGAGCGCTGCCCGAGCATCACGCGCATCGACCCCTCCACGGGGCACAACGTTCAGGTCCAGACGTCAAAGGTGTACGCGGCGGACGGCCGGCTGATTACCGAGCTTGGCATCCAGCGGCGCACCGTGCTGCCGCTGGAACAGATTCCGGTCCACGTGCGTCAGGCGTTCATCGCGGTCGAGGACAAGCGCTTCTACCAGCACCACGGCATCGACTATTGGCGGATCCTGGGTGCGCTCAAAGCCAATATCACGACGCTGCACTACACCCAGGGATTCTCGACGATCACGATGCAGCTCGCGCGCAACGTGTTCCCCGAGCACCTCGGGCGGGAAAAGAAGCTGGCGCGCAAGCTGCGCGAAGCGCGCGTGGCGGTGGAGCTGGAGCGCAACTTCCCGAAGGACACGATTCTCGAGCTGTACCTCAATCAGATCGACTTGGGGCCCAACATCGCCGGCGTCGAGGCCGCGGCGCAGGTGTACTTCGGGAAGTCCGCACGGGACGTGAACGTGGCCGAAGCGGCGACGCTCGCCGCGCTGCCCAAGGCCCCGGGGACCTACAATCCGCGCAACCACCCCGACAACGCGATTCGCCGCCGGAATGCCGTGCTGAACCTGATGCGCGACCAGGGATTTCTGAGTACGGAAGACGCGGAGTTCTGGAAAGCCTATCCACTCGTGTTGACGACGCGGCGCACGAGCTACGGCGATGTCGCCCCGTATTTCGTCGAATGGCTGCGGTCGCAATTCCTCGAGCCGCGCTTTGGGCGCGATCTCTACGACAAGGGTCTGCGGATCTACACGACGCTCGACCTCGATATGCAGGAGGCGGCGGAGCAGGCGCTCGAATCGCAGCTCGACGAGATCGAATCCGGCGTCTACTCGAACGGCAAGTTCGAGGGGACGCCGTATCGCGAATTCATGGAGCAGGGGCACGCCACGCCGGAGGAGCAGGGCCCGTTCGCGCCGTACCTCCAGGGCGCGCTGCTCGCGCTGGACGCGAAGACCGGCAACATCCTCGCAATGGTGGGCGGGCGGGACTTTGTGGATTCGAAATGGAATCGCGTCACCCAATCGACGCGGCCCCCCGGCTCGACCTTCAAGCCGTTCGTCTACTCGGCGGCGGTACGCGCCGGGCATCCCGTGACGGAGATGCTCGACGACTCGCCGCTCAATCCGCCGGTGCGCCAGCTCGACAGCTCGCTGTGGCAGCCCAAAGACTACGACGATACGACGCTCGGCATGATCCCGATGCGCCAGTCGCTCTACCTCTCGCGCAACCTGTCTACCATCAAACTCGGCATGGCGCTCGGCGAGCAGACGGTGATCGGCGAGGCGCGGCGCTATGGTCTCACGACGCCGTTACCCCCGTATCCCGCCGTGCACATCGGCGCCAACGGGGTGAAGCCCATCGAGCTGATCGCGGCGTACACGTCGTTTGCGAACAACGGCACGCGGGTCGAGCCGATCGGCATTCAGCGCATCGAGGATAAACAAGGCAACATCCTCTATCAGTCGGCTGTGAAACGCGAACAGGTGTTGGATCCCGAGCACAACTGGCTCATGCTCGACATGATGCGCGACGTGATGCGCTGCCAGCCGGGTACGGGGCCGCACCGCTGCGGCACGGCCGCCGGTGCCGTGGGCGGTTTGCGCATCCCCATGGCCGGGAAGACCGGGACCACGGACGACTACACGGACGCGTGGTTCGTTGGCTACACGCCTGAGATCGTTACGGGTATCTGGATCGGGTATGATTTGCAGCGCCGCATCATGAACAACGCGGGCGGCGGCCGCATCGTCGCACCGGCGTGGACGAAGTTCATGCGCGACGTGTACGAGCGTCGCCCGGCCCCGGGCGACTGGGCGCGACCGGACGATCTCGTCACACGCGAGGTCGATTGGTCGAACGGTTTCCTGGCGACGCCGTTCTGCCCGCTCGAGGTGCGGCGCTGGGAGTGGTTCTACCCCGGCACGGAACCCAGCCAGGTATGTCAGGTTCATTCGCCCTTTGGAGTAGGGGTGACGCCCTGAGGCGCTATTGGCTATCAGCTATCGGCTATCGGGTAAGCCGGTAGCCAATAGCCGATAGCCGATAGCCGCAGTTGCTTCGCATCCGAGCTGGCCGGGTCCATCCCATCACGGCGCCGCCCATTGAGGACGGCGCCGTTCTTGTTGATGCGAACGGGAAGATCGCGGCTGTGGGACGGGATGCGCAGGTGCCATCGCCCCGCGGCCTACAATCGCTGCATTTCCCGGATGCCCAGCTGACCCCCGGACTCGTGAACTGCCATACGCATCTCGAGCTGACGCATCTGGGTGGCGGGGTCAAGCACGACGAGGCGGAATTCCTGAAATGGATTCGCCGGATTCGCGAGCTGAAGGACGCCACCAGCGCCGAGGCGTTCTACGAGGCGGCCGTGGCCGGCGTGCGCGATTGCTGGGCGCAGGGGGTCACCTGCATCGCGGAGACGGGCAGCACCGGCGCCGTCATGAGAGCGCTGCACGACCTGGGCGGCCGGGGGATTGTGTATCAGGAAGTCTTCGGCCCCGATCCCGCGAAGTGCCGCGCCAGTATGACGGAGCTGGAGACGGCGATCGAGTCGCTGCGCGGCTTGGAGACTCCTTCGCTTCGACTGGGCGCGTCGCCACATGCGCCGTATACAGTGAGCGCGCAGCTCTATGAGGCCGTCGCCGCGTTCGCCAAAAGGGAGCGACTCCCCGTCGCTGTGCACATCGCTGAGTCCAAAGAGGAAACGCTGTTCGTTCGCGATGGCGCCGGCCCCTTTGCAGACGCACTCCGCGCGCGCGGCATCGCCGTCGAGCCACAAGCATGCTCGCCCGTTTCGTATCTCGTGAGACGTGCCGTCGTGCAACGTGGGACTCTGTGTATTCACTGTGTTCAAGTGGACGACGCCGATGTCAAGCTGTTGCGGAATGTCGGAGCGTCAGTAGCGCACTGCCCGCTCTCCAATGCAGCGCACGGGCACGGCCACTCACCGGTCAGTCTGTTGCGGGAATCCGGCGTGCCGGTCGGATTGGGAACCGACTCGGTCGTCAGCGTTGGCGAGCTGAACCTGTGGGCCGAGGCCGACGCGGCGGGACTGCGCGGGGAGGCGGCATTGCAGGCGCTTACAATAGAAGGGGCGCGCGCGCTCGGCTGGGACCGAGAGATCGGCTCGCTGGAAGTCGGAAAAGCGGCTGATCTTGCTGTTTTTTCCTCCACCATCCTTCACCAACCTCCACCGTCCTCCACCGCCCTCCTGACAGTAGTCAGCGGCCGGATCGTGCATCAGATTTCCGCCCCATGAAAACGCAGCGTCACGCGGCCATTCTGCGGATCGTGCGCGGGGAGACGGTGGGCAGTCAGGAACAGCTCCGCGAGCGCCTCAAAGCCGAAGGCTTCAACGTGACGCAGGCGACGCTGTCGCGGGACATCCGCGAGCTGGGTCTCGCCAAAGTCGCGGCGCCCGACGGCGGGTCGCACTACGCCGCGGGACCCGAAGGTGGCGCGGGCGGGGGTGTACGCCAGCATCTCGAGCAGCTGCTCCCGACGATGCTGGTTTCCGCGGAAGGCGTCGGCCCGCTTCTCGTGCTGAAGACGACGACGGGCGCCGCCCAGGCGCTGGGCCTGGCGCTCGACGGCGCCGGGTGGAGTGAAATCATCGGCACCATCGCTGGTGACGATGCCATTCTGGTCATCACTCGCAGCGAGCGAGGCCGCCGCGCCGTCCAGACGCGGCTGCAGGAGCTCGCAGGACTCCCCGCATGAAAACTCCGATTGGACTCGCAGGACTACTCGTACTCACCAGCATTGGCAACGCCCAATCACAGCATTCGCAATCTCCACCGTCCTCTACTAACACTCCCCAGAACACGCTGACCGATGCCGAAAAAGCGGCCGGTTGGCGCCTGCTGTTCGATGGCAGAACCACCGCCGGCTGGCGCAACTACGGCAAGCCGACGATTTCCGACGGATGGAAGGCGGAGGACGGCGCGCTGACGCGCGTGGGCGCCGGTGGTGATATCATCACCAACGACGAATTCGGCAACTTCGAGCTGACGCTCGAGTGGAAGATCGAGAAGGCGGGAAACAGCGGCATCTTCTACCGCGCGAGCGAAGACAGTGACGCCATTTACTGGAACGCTCCCGAGATGCAGGTGCTGGATGACGCGCACCATCCCGACGGCCTGTCGCGGCTCACGTCGGCAGGCGCCGCCTACGACCTCTACCCGGCGCCGGCCGGGATCGTGAAGCCTGCCAACGAGTGGAATGCCGTGCGGCTCGTCGTGAACGGGAATCACGTGGAGCACTGGCTCAACGGCGTGAAAATCGTCGAATACGAGTTCGGCAGCCGGGATTGGGATGCGAAGGTCGCGGCGAGCAAATTCGCCCCGCACCCCCACTTCGGAAAGAACAGCCGCGGCCACATCGGCCTGCAGGATCACGGCAATGTGGTCGCCTTCCGCAACATCAAAATTCGAGTCCTGCCATGAGCAAACAGCGCATTACGCGGCGGAAATTCGTCGGCGACGTCGCCGCCGCCGGCCTGTCGTTCACGATCGTGTCTCCGCACGTGCTCGGCGCGCGCGGCCGGAATCGGCTGGCGCCCAGTGACAAGCTGAACATCGCGTGCATCGGGGTGGGCGGCATGGGCGCGAACGACGTGCGCGGGGTGGGGAAGACGGAAAACATCTACGCGCTGTGCGACGTGGACGACCGCCAGGCGGCGCAATCGTTCACGGCGTTCCCGCTGGCCAAGCGGTTCAAGGATTTCCGGGTGCTGCTCGATAAAGAAGGAAAGAACATCGACGCCGTTACGGTGTCGACGCCCGATCACACGCACACGGTCGCCGGCATGGCGGCGATGAAGCTCGGCAAGCACACGCGGATTCAGAAGCCGCTCGCGCGGACGCTGTGGGAGGTGAAGCAGCTCGAAGACATGGCGCGCAAAGCAAAGGTCGCGACCCAGATGGGGAATCAGGGCCACGCCGAAGAAGGGACGCGCCTGATTCGCGAGTGGGTGGAAGCGGGCCTCATCGGGACCGTGCGCGAGATCCAGCTCTGGACCAACCGGCCGATCTGGCCGCAGGCGATCGACCGGCCGCTCGAGGACTACCACACGCCCGACACGATCGATTGGGACCTGTGGCTCGGGCCTGCGCCGGCACGGCCCTACAATCCTGCCTACGCGCCATTCAAATGGCGGGGCTGGTGGGATTTTGGAACCGGCGCGCTCGGCGACATCGCCTGTCATTCCATGGACGCGTCGTTCTGGACGCTCGATCTCGGGTATCCGACGCGCATCGAAGCCGAATCCACCAAACTCTACCCCGAGACGGCGCCGGCCTGCTCGCGCATCACCTACAGCTTCGCAGCGAAGGGCAGTCGTCCGGCGGTGACCGTGGTGTGGCGCGACGGCAGCCTCTATCCGCCTCGACCGAAGGAGTTCACGGATCCGGCGTCATGGCCGTTCGACACGAGCGGCCAGCTGTGGATGGGCGACTCCGGCAGGCTGATCGCGGGGATTTACGGGGAAAACCCGCGCCTGCTCGACGACGCCAAGCAGGCCGAGGTCACGGCGCATCCGGTCCCGCAAAAGTATCCGCGCACCGAGGGGGTGTACGCCGAGTGGATCGCGGCGTGCAAAGGGGGCAAGCCGGCTGGGTCGAACATCCCCGATCACTCGGGGCCGCTCACGGAGATGGTGCTGCTGGGCAACCTGGCGGTGCGGACGGCGCAGCCGGTCGATGTGAATCCTGCAACGGGGGCGGTTCTGACCCCCGGTATCCCGGAGGAGTTCGTGAAGCCGAGGTACCGGCAGGGGTGGGGATGGTGAGCTACAGGGGCGCCCGTTGGTGAATGGTGTAGGGGCGCAGCATGCTGCGCCCCTACCATGACAAACTTGCGTCCCGTTGGGTCCTTGCGAACGCATCTGGACTAGGTGTATTTTTATGCACCACTATGCATAAACAACACAACGGCAACACCGGCCCGCTCGTGGTGCTCGCCTATTCCGGCGGGCTCGACACGTCCGCGATCGTCCCCTGGCTGCGCGAGCAGTACGGCGCGCGCGTCGTCTGCTTTGCCGCCGATGTGGGACAGGGGCTCGGCGAGCTCGACGGGCTGATCGCGAAAGCCAGACGCTCCGGCGCCGAAGACTGCATCGTCGAAGATCTGCGCGAGGAATTCGTGCGCGACTTCGTTTTTCCCACGCTGCGGGCCGGCGCCATCTACGCACGCACCTACTTGTTGGGCACGTCGATGGCGCGGCCGCTTACGGCCGCGCATCAGGTCGCGGTCGCACAGCGCCTCGGCGCAGACGCCGTCGCGCACGGCTGCACCGGCAAGGGCAATGATCAAGTCCGCTTCGAGCTGACCTACGCGGCGCTCGCCCCCGAGCTGCAAATCATCGCGCCGTGGCGCGAATGGAAATTCCAAGGCCGCGAAGATCTCATCGCCTACGTGCACGCCAAGGGCGTGCCGGTGCAGGCGACCGCCGAGCAGCCGTACTCCACCGACCGCAACCTGTGGCACTGCTCGCACGAGGGCGGCATCCTCGAGGATCCGTCACAAGAAGCCCCCGAGCACATCTTCGTCATGACGAAGAATCCGCTCGAGGCGCCGGATGAACCCGTCGTCGTCACCATCGGATTCGAAGAAGGCAATCCCACCAGCCTCGACGCCGTCCCGCTCGGTCCTGTCGAGCTGCTCGAGCAGCTGAATGAAGTCGCCGGCGAGCACGGCGTTGGACGCGCCGACGTCGTCGAAGACCGGCTCGTGGGCATGAAGTCGCGTGGCGTGTACGAGACGCCGGGTGGCACGGTGCTCTACGCGGCGCACCGCGAGCTGGAGCAGATGGTGCTCGATCGCCGGACGCTCAGAATGAAGGACGAGCTGGCGCTGCGCTACGCCGATCTGGTGTACGACGGGCTTTGGTGGACGCCGGAGCGCGAGGCGCTCGATGCCCTCGTCAGCGCGACCCAGAAGAATGTCACCGGCACCGTCCGGCTGAAGCTGTTCAAGGGGAACGTCATCGTTGCCGGCCGTGAGAGCCCGTTCGCGCTGTACCAGCCGTCGTACGCGACGTTCGGCAAGGACAACGTCTACAACCAGAAGGACGCCGAGGGGTTCATCCGGCTGTACGGGCTCGCGAGCAGAATCGCCGCCGGCCTGGCGGCCGAGCGGACGGATGTCCCAACGCGCTGATCTGCATCAAATGTGGGGCGGGCGCTTCGCTCTCGGACCGAGCGAGGCGCTCGCTGCTTTAAACCGCTCCCTTCCCGTCGACCATCGCCTCTGGCCGCAAGATGTCTTCGCGAGCAAAGCGTGGGTACACGCGCTATGCCGCGCGGGCGTGCTGAGCGCCAGCGAAGAATCTCAGCTCCTTGAGGGCCTGGACCGCGTTGCCGAAAAGCTGGCCGATGGCGCGGCGGTCGGCGCACCCGACGAAGACGTGCACACGCTCGTCGAGCGGCTGCTCTACGCCGAGGTGGGTGCGGTCGCCGGGAAGCTGCACACCGGCCGCTCCCGCAATGACCAGGTCGCGACCGACCTGCGGCTCTGGACGCTCAGCGCGATTGACGAGTTGGATGCAGCCGTTGCCGCCCTGGGACGCGCGCTCGTCACGAAAGCGAAAGACGGCGTCGACGCGATTCTGCCCGGCTACACTCACGGCCAGCGTGCCCAGCCGGTGCGCTGGGCGTATGTGCTGCTCGCGCATGCCTGGCCGCTGGTGCGTGACCGCCAGCGACTCGCCGACGCGCGCCGCCGCACGGCCGAGATGCCGCTCGGCTCGGGGGCGCTCGCGGGCTCCGGCTTTCCCGTGGACCGCGTGCTCCTGAAGGAAGCGCTCGGCTTCCGTGCGATTTCCGCCAATGCGCTCGACGCGACCGGGGACCGCGACTTCGTCGCGGATGTGTTGTTCGCCATCGCGCTCACCGGCGCGCACCTCTCGCGCCTCGGCGCGGAGCTGATCATTTACGCGAGCGGGGAGTTCGGGTTCGTCACGCTCGCCGACGCCTTCAGCACCGGCTCGAGCCTCATGCCGCAGAAACGCAACCCAGACGTGTTCGAGCTCGCGCGGGGCAAAGCGGGACGCCTGCTGGGCGACTGCGTTGCTCTGCTGACGACGCTGAAGGGAATCCCCGCCGGCTATCAAAAAGACCTGCAGGAAGACAAGGCGCTGCTGTTTGACGCGTGCGACACGCTGGCGACCGTTTTGCCGGCGGTGACCGGTGCGATCGAGACGCTCACGGTCCATGTCGATCGCATGGCCGCCGCGCTCGATCCCGCGATGCGAGCCACAGATCTCGCTGATATGCTCGTCGAAGCGGGCGTGCCGTTCCGCGAGAGTCACGGATTGATTGGGAAACTCGTCCGCGCGGCCGAGCAGGCTGGTGTCACGTTGGACAAAGTGCCTGCCAAAGTGGCGACCGACATCCATCCAGCATTGGGACCCGCGTTGGCACAACTCGGCACGTGGGAGAAAAGCGTCGAAAGCCGTGCCACGCCTGGAGGTGCCTCGCGCGCGTCGGTGGAGTCGCAACTAGAGGACTTACGAAGGCTGTTTCAGCCCGCAGCGAGCGTGTAAACGCGTCACTTGCTGCAACTTGTCGGTTGGTATTAGCATATCGCATGCGCTGCCTTGCCCTCAACGCCTCATTCGAGCCGCTCACGATGGTCCCCGTCCGTCGGGCGCTGCGGCTGGTCATTGACGGCAAGGCCGAGGTCGTCGAGGCGGAGGGAACGCCAGTCCACAGTGAGCGAATGGCGGTGCCACGTCCCGCCGTCATTCGCCTGGTTCGCTTCGTCCACGTTCCGCGCCGCTTCCGCCGCCAAGTTACCAACACATTCCTGTTTGCCCGCGACAACTACCGGTGCCAATTCTGCGGCCGCACGCAGCAGGACCTCCGGCAACGCGAGTGCCTGACGCGCGATCACCTGGTCCCGCTCTCACGCGGCGGCACGAACGCCTGGACGAACGTCCTGACCGCCTGCTCGAGCTGCAACACCCGCAAGGGGAACTTGCTGCCCGAAGAAGTGGGCATGCACCCCCTGCGCCCGCCCCACGAGCCGCACTTTGTGCACCTCTCGTGGGCGGTGCGTCGTCTCACGCGGACGCAGGCGAAGTACATCCGGCTCTTCTACGGAGCCGATGTGCTGGCGACCCTCGAGGCCATGTAATGGCGCAGACGCCATGGGTGGTGGCGGGCGCGGCGGCAATCGCGCTCGCCGGAGTGGTGTTCTTCACCCGGCCGGCCACGGGGTCGATTCACCCGGACCCGCGGCCCGGCATCACCGCCGCGAAGATCCTTCCCGACTTTGCGATTCCGAAGCATCCAGGGGCCATGGAAGCGTACGCGGCGGCGCGGCGCGCGCCGGCGACGTTGGACGGCGTGTATTGTCACTGCGACTGCTCGAAACACGCGGGACACCGCTCGCTGCTGACCTGCTTCGAGTCGGATCACGGCGCCTTCTGCGACATTTGCATGGGGGAGGCGATGTTGGCGAGCCGGATGGCGGCGCGCGGCCAATCGCTGCTCGACATTCGCGCGGCTATCGACCGTCAGTTCGGAACGTAGGACTCCGCGCCTCGAGACGCTCCCGCGGTAACCCCGCGAGGCGCACCAACACCCGTTGCGCCCCGCGCGCCAGCGCCGCACCGATGTTGCCTTCTCCTGAGACCGCGGGACCGACGTCGCCCGACAGCCACCGCGACAATTCCTGCAAGTCGGTGTCGTTGAGCGTCGTCACCTCGAGTCGCGCGACGAAGTAATATCGCCCCCCAGACGTCGAGCTCGGACGCAGCGTGACGGTGTAGGGAATTTCGAGCGAGGTCGTGAGCTGCTCGGACGTGGCGAAGCGGCTCATCACGCCTCCCTGCCGGATGAGCACGAAGTCGTCGGCCAGCGGATCATTGCGCGCGACGGCGTCCCAGGTCACCTCGCGCACGAATTGATCGAACCAGCCGGCGCGCACGCGCCACAGCTCGAGCCGGTAGTGAAGCCGCAGCGGAAAGCCTGAGCGCATCAGCTCCACGAACTTGCCGTTGGCCAGCAAGCCGGTACTGCGCACGCGCGGCAGATTGTCCTTGAGCGTGACCGTGAGCGTGGGCGTTTGCGCGACGCCGACCTGTGGTAGGAACAGGAGGGCCGCGAGACCGAGGCGCACTCTAGAACCGGTGATCGAGCCGAACCGTGAAGCGCAGCCGTTCGCCGGTAGTGACCGCCTTGGCTATGTAGACTCCGAGTCCACCCCAATCGATGCCCAGCCCCGCGTCCACGAGCCAACTCGAGAACGCAGGAATCCTGCCGGCGGGCACGTGCCCGGGGCCGCTGCCCACGAGCCACGCCTGGCCCGCGTCGGCGAACACGACCACGTCGAGCCCTTCGAGCCAGAAGAACTTCGGCCCGCCGCCTTCGTCACGCTCGGGCTTGTCGTCTTTCGACGGGTTGTAGCTCCAGTTGAGCTTCACGTGCCCGCGGTATTCGGTCTGGAACGCGATGACCCGATCGCATGCGGCGACGTTCGCCTGCGCGAGCGTGGAGTCGGTGAACGAGTTGTTGCACGCCGCGCCGCGGAACGGATGGCCGGGCATGGGATCGGGACCGCCGAGCGAAAAGCGCCGCTGCAACGGCAGCGGATCACCGCCAACCCACCCACCGCCAATGAGGCGGACATTGACGCGGCCCCCCGGGCTGATGCGGGCGTAGTGGCGAATGTCGAAGAAGATGCGATCGAAGCGATAGGATCCCGTCGGGATCGAGTCGCGGAGCCCCGCCGGGACTCCCGTGTTGGGCACGACGTCTTTGCTCCGGGAATCCTCGAAGGTCGTCCGGATCAGCCAGCCCGACGTGGGTTCTTCCGGATCGTTGCGGGCGTCCAAGACACCTCCCAACGCGATCGTCGTGAAGTGTCCCTCGTCGATGGTCGGGTTGGGACGCCAGAGGTCGGAATTGCGGAACACCGTCCACGGATCCTGGTTGGCGACGCTCGTCTGCCACTCGCGACGCACCTCGAGTGACAATCCGATCTCTCGCTCCGGCTGGGCGAAGGCCCGCGCGCCCCACCCTTTGTTCAGGAAATAGTCGCGGTAGTCTCGCCCAAACAGGAACGCGCTCCAGCCGATCTCCGCGTTGTGCAGTCCCCAGTCTTCCACCGGCGACACCACGTCGAACGCGCGCAACCCGAGACCGACAGCCCGCACCTCGCCCGCGCGCAGCTCGCCGCGGAACATGTAGCCGAGATCGCTGCGCTTGTCGGAGAGATCACCGGCGGACCGGAACACCCCCAGGGCATCGATGCGCATCCGGAAATCGCGCCTGAGCTTCCAGTCGAACAGCGGCCCGAACACGATCGGCAGCCCTTCTACGCGGTTGAACGTGCCACCAGTCGCGATCGTGAGGGCGGAGCGTGAGTCGGCCGTCCCCCAGGAGACCTGGGCACCGGGATTCCAGAGCCAGTGCCGGAGATTCGGCGCGTACACCAGCTCGTCGCCATCCTTGCGCAGGCGATACAGCAGCGGCTCGCGATATTGGCGCAATTCGCCGCCGATGTGGACCTTCGTCGTGTCGTCCACGATCCCGCCGACCACGATCACGTCGCCGGTGACCTCGGCTCCGGCATCGAACACGAGGTCGCCGTTGATCACCACGAGCGTGCCCTGGATCCGGCCCGCGACGAGCACCGGGCCGTTGCGGACGGCCACGCTGCCGCGCCACTCGTTGCCGTGCGGCAGCTTGGTGCGGCCCACGAGCCGGGTGGTCCCCGGCGCGTTGTAGAACGCGATGACTTCGTCGGACACGACCCGCGGCAGCGCACGCGCTTCCAGCGACACGCTGGAGCTTTCGGCATGAATGACGATCGTCGTGTCCTGCACCGTGGCCAGCGCTAACAGCAGAGTGATCATATGTCGGCTCGCATTGGAGGCTCGAGACCCAGACGTCGCATGCGGCGATACAGATTGGCGCGGTCGGTCTGCAGGCGGCGGGCCGCTTCCGCCACGTTGCCGCGCGCGGCGGACAGCGCCGTCGCGATCAACTCACGCTCGTACTGATCCAGCGTCTCGGTGAGCGCGATGTCGCGCCACGGCTCGTCCGTCGCCGGGCGGCCGGCGAGGGCCGCGACCCCGTTGTTCGGCAGCACGCGCGCGATGTCGGCCGCCGTGATGAGCTCCGCGCTGGCGAGAATCGCGAGCCGCTCGACGATGTTGGCCAGTTCCCGCACGTTCCCCGGCCAGGCGTAGGCGGCCAGCAACGGCACGGCGCCGGCGTCGAACTTGACCGGCCGGCCCAGCCGGGCGGCGCAGCGCCCGGCAAAGTGGCGGACCAGCGGCGCGATGTCTTCAGGCCGCTCGCGCAGCGGCGGGATGTGAATCGGCAATACGTTCAGGCGGAACCATAGGTCTTCCCGGAACTGTCCCTGTCTGACGGCCTGCGGGAGATCCTTGTTGGTCGCCGCGATCACGCGCACGTTCACGGCGAACGGCCGCTCGCCGCCGACCCGCTCCACCACGCCGCTCTCGAGCACGCGCAGCAGCTTGGCCTGTGCTTCGCTGCCCAGATCTCCGACCTCGTCCAGAAAGAGGGTGCCGCCATCGGCCAGCTCGAAGCGCCCCTGGCGACGCTCCGTGGCGCCGGTGAAGGCACCGCGTTCGTGACCGAACATCTCCGATTCGACGAGATCGCGCGGCAGCGCGGCGCTGTTGACGGTGACGAACGGCTTGTTGCCGCGCGCGCTCTGGCGGTGGATCGCCGACGCCACCAGCTCTTTGCCCGTGCCTGATTCGCCGGTGATCATGACGCGCGACTCCGCGGGCGCGATGCGCGCGATCAGAGCGCGTAAGTCCTCCAGCGCCGCGCTGGTGCCCACAAGGGGGTCGGCGTGGCCCAGCTGCTCGTGCAAGCGTTTGTTCTCGGCGAGGGTCCGTCCCAGCTCCAACGCGCCGCGCAGGGCGACGAGCACACCCTCGGGCGTGAGCGGCTTCTCGAGAAATTGAAACGCGCCGAGCTTGGTCGCGCGGACCGCGTCCGCAAGGTTCGCCTTGCCGCTCATCATTATGACAGGAACGTGCGGCGCGCGTTTGCGAATCTGCTCGAGCGTTGCCAGCCCGTCGGGACCCGGCGGCATCATCAGGTCGAGGAGCACAACGTCCGGCGCATCTTCCACGAGCTTGAGCATCGCGGCATTGCCGTCGGCCGCTTCGACGGTCTCGAACCCGTCGGACTGCAGCAACGCACCCACCATGCGACGGATGTTGGACTCGTCGTCCACGAGCAACACGCGCGGGCTCATGTGAGGGGAAGGGGGATGGGGGAGGGGGGAGGGGGAAAGACAATTGAAAAGGTGGCTCCACCACCAGGCGTGTCACTCACGCTGATCGTGCCCCGGTGCGCCTCCAGCGTGTTGCGCACGAGTGCCAACCCCAGCCCTGTACCATCGCTCTTGGTCGTGAAGTAGGGCTCGAACACCCGGTGCCGCAGTTCGGGAGGGATGCCGGGACCGTGATCGGCGATCGTCACCGCGAGTCCCGCGCCGTCGCCCGTCACGGTCACATCGATTGCGCCGCGTCCCTGCATTGCCTCGGCGGCGTTGCGATAAAGATTCGCGAACGCGCGCCGCAGTGGCTCATAGTGACCGAGTAGCGTGCGTGGCCCGCCATTCGCGTGGAGCGTGACGCGCACGTCGACTGGCACGCCGGTGCGTCCCAGTTCCTCGAGCAGCTCGACTAGATCGATTTCGCTCTGCGGGCCCTCGGGCAGCCGCCCGAACTCGGAGAACTCCTTGGCCAGCCGCTCCAGCCGGTCGGTTTCCGCTTCCAAAACCTGCACTGCCGTTTCCGTCCGGCTGTCCAACGGTCCGACGGTCCGGCGCATTTGATCGACCGCAATGCGCATCGAGGTCAGCGGGTTCTTGATTTCGTGCGCCACCCTTCGCGCCACTTCGCGGAACGCGCGCAGACGCTCCGCCTCGAGCTCGCGCTCGCGCGCGGCCTCCAGCGCGGCGGCCAGCTCGCGCAGCGCCTGGCGCAGCGCTTCGAACTCCGGGGCGCCGCGGGTCGTGGGCCACGTCGGCAGTGGCTCGTGCCGCCGAATGAGTTGTGTCCACCCAACGAGCTCGTCGATGGGACGTGAGAGCTGGCGCGACAGGTGGCCGGCCAGGTTCACCGCGGCGTACAGAACCGTGGCACCGAGCAGCACGATGACCACCGCGAACCCGGCCGTGTAATAGCGCAGGAATGTTTCGGCGCGACGGGCGAGGCTGACGGACGCCGAGACCTCGTTGAAGTGGTCGCGGAGCAGGGCGCGCTCGCGGACCGCGAGGTGCAGCGTATCCACGCCGTCCAGCAGCAACCGCGCGCTCGAGGCGACGCGTTCGGTCGAGGCGCGTGCTCCGGCGGACGGCAGCAGTCGGCGCACTGACAACACCCAGCCGGCGACCGCCAGGACCGTCGGCACCACGGTCATCACGACGAGCACGACGAAGATTCGCCGCCTGAATGGAAGCGCCATATTTGAGGCCAATTTAGGGATTGGGTTTGGCTGTGACAATTCGACACGGGGGATTGATGAAGGCGCGCACCCACTACCTATGGTTCAACACGAAGCGGCGTCAGGAGATCATCGATATCACCGACGAGGTGGCGCAGCAGGTCGACGCG
Source organism: Gemmatimonadota bacterium (assembly GCA_046728135.1). GTDB lineage: Bacteria > Gemmatimonadota > Gemmatimonadetes > Gemmatimonadales > GWC2-71-9 > 20CM-2-65-7. Next base: position 58,535 of record JBKPDZ010000036.1, read on the forward strand.
AGCGAGGTGCGTGAGGGCTTTGTCCTGGTGAGCGCCATGCACATCTCCGCATCCGTGTTCGTCAACGACCATGAGTCAGGCCTGTGGGAGGACATTCTGAAATGGCTCGAGGGCACGATCGCGCCATGGGACCCACCACGATATCGCCACAATGAAACGGGAGAAGACAATGCGGCGGCGCATCTGCGCAGTCTGACCATCGGTCATGAAGTCATCGTCCCGATCACGGCGGGCAGACTCGACTTTGGGCCGTGGCAGCGCGTGTTTTATGGCGAATGGGACGGGCAAAGAAAGAAACGGGTGATCATCAAGGTTCTGGGGGAATGACCGTATGAGGGCGTTACTGTTTTTCGCGCTGCTTGTCATCCCGCCGCAGGATGCGGACACGCGCGCATTGCTGAAGCTGGAGGATGATTGGGCGAGTGCGCTCGTGAAGCGCGACCGCGTCGTGTTCGAGCGCTTGCTGGCCGACGGCTTCGTCTACACGGAGAATGATCAGACGATGGATCGGGCAACCGTGCTCAATGTGATCGTCGCCGGATCCGATACCGTGGTGGCGGCCCACAACGACTCGATGGTCGTCCATCGATTCGGACCGGTCACGGCCGTGGTGACCGGATGGCTCGTCGTCGGCGGTCGGGGACCAAACGGTGAGTTTCGGCGCCGATACCGGTTCACGGACACCTGGGTCAAGCGGGGCGGCGCCTGGCAGATTGTGGCGGCGCAGGATTACCCGATCGGCTTCTCAGGACCGTAGTCCGCTGTAGTTTCCTTGCCGTGCATACGCCTCAGCCGGTGGTGCTCGAGGGTCACGGCATTCGTCTCGAGCCGTTGAGCGAACAGCACACCGATGCGCTCGCCGCGGCCGCGAGTGACGGCCGGTTGTGGGAACTGTGGTTCGTCGCCGTGCCGCCGCCCGAAGGCATGCGCACCTACGTCGCCGATGCGCTGCAGGGCCAGCGCGACGGGCACATGCTGCCCTGGATTGTTCGCGACGTCCCCAGCGGGGCGATCATCGGCTCGACACGCTATCACGATATCGCGCCGGCGATCGATCGTGTCGAAATCGGCCACACCTGGTACGGGCAGAGTCGCCAACGCACGCACGTCAACACCACCTGCAAGTTGCTGCTGCTCGGTCACGCGTTCGACACGCTCGGCTGTCAGGTGGTCGGCCTGCGGACCGACAACTTCAACTTTCGCTCCCAGCGCGCCATCGAAGCGCTCGGCGCCAAAAAGGACGGCGTCATTCGACATTATGGCATCCGTCGCGACGGCAGCGCGCGTGATGTGGTGATGTATAGCATTCTCGCGGCGGAATGGCCGGACGTGCGTCGCTTTCTGGAGCTGCGGCTGACCCGCCATCGCGCGGAGGATCCGTAACCGCACCGGTCCTGACGCGTCGGTTCGGCCTGCTGCACGCCACGGCGCTCAACATGACGAACATGATCGGGATCGGGCCCTTCATCACGATCCCGCTCCTCATGTCGGCGCTCGGCGGGCCGCAGGCGATGCTGGGCTGGGCCATCGCACTCATTATCGTCTTGTGCGACGGGATGGTCTGGAGCGAGCTGGGCGCGGCACTGCCGGGATCGGGTGGATCGTTCGCCTACCTGCGCCACGGCTACGGCCCGGCGACCGTCGGTCGCCTCATGGGCTTTCTGTTCGTCTGGCAATTCGTGCTGAGCGGCCCGCTCGAAATCGCGTCCGGCTACATCGGCTTCTCGCAATATCTCGGCTACATCTGGAAGGGCATCACGGCGCGCCAGACCATGCTCGTGGTGACGACGATCGGCATCGTGAATATCGCGCTGCTGTACCGGCGCATCACATCCATCGCGAAGATCACACTCACATTGTGGATCGGCACGATTCTCACGGTGATCGTTGTCGTCGTGACCGGTGCGTTCCATTTCGACCATCGCGTCGCGTTCGACTTTCCGCCGGGCGCGTTCAACTTCTCGATCGGGTTTTTCCTCGGACTCGGCGCGGCCTCGCGAATCGGCGTCTATGATTATCTCGGCTACTACGACGTGTGCTATATCGGCGACGAGGTCCAGAACCCCGGCCGTGTGATCCCACGCTCGATTCTCCTGAGCACGGTGGCCGTGGCGTTGATCTATGTCGCAATCAATTTCTCGATCATCGGCGTCGTGCCCTGGCGGGAATTCGTTCCCGCCGCCTCGCACCCGCAGTCCAATTTCGTCGTGTCGATTTTCATGGAACGGATCTACGGGTCGGGATTTGCGACCGTGTTCACGGCGATGATCCTGTGGACCGCGTTCGGCTCCGTGTTCGCGCTGCTGCTCGGGTACTCGCGTGTTCCCTATGCCGCGGCCAAAGACGGCTACTTCTTCCGCGTGTTCGCCCGGTTGCACCCGTCGCAGGGATTCCCGTACATCTCCCTCGTCGTGCTGGGGATCATCTCGATCCTCGCGGGCTTCGCGTCGTTGGGCACGGTGATCGATGCCCTCATTACGATGCGCATTCTCGTGCAGTTCATCGGTCAGATCGGCGCGGTGACGTTACTGCGCCGTCGCGCCCCGGACATGCCGCGGCCGTACCGGATGTGGCTGTATCCCCTGCCGAGTCTGGTTGCGCTCCTGGGATGGATCTTCATTTTTGCCACCACCCCGCCCACCGTGATCGCATTCGGGCTCGGCGCATTGCTGCTCGGCGTGGTCAGTTTTGCCGTGTGGTCATGGAAGGGAAGAACTTGGCCGTTCGAC
>JBKPDZ010000037.1:0-26027 GCA_046728135.1 Gemmatimonadota bacterium
CCGCGACCCCAACGGCGAGGACCGCGCGCCCGCGCAGCGCGAGCTCCGGCGGGTGCACGACCGGCGCCGGCGGACGCGCCAGCACCTTGACGTGCGACACATCGGCCGCGAGCGCGCGGCGCACGGCGGCGACGAGCTGCGGCGCGAGCGCTTCGAGCGCGGCCCGGGGATGCCCGAACACCTCCGGGGGCGGTTTCGCGACGATCTCGACCGCGCCGAGCTCGAGCGCGCGAATCGCCGCCTGCGTGCCGGGCCCCGCGTGCGCGCTGACGACGACGATGGGCCGCGGCGACTCCGACATGATGTAGCCGATCGCGCCCAGGCCATCGAGCTGCGGCATCTCGAGGTCGAGCGTCACGACATCGGGCTTGTGTTGATGCACCTTGCGGATCGCGTCCAAGCCGTCGCGGGCCGTCGCGACGACGCGGAATTCTCCGTCGTCCTTGTCGCCGCTCAAGACGTCCACCAGCACACGCCGCATGAGCGCGCTGTCGTCCGCGACGACCACCGTCGGACGCACGGTGTCAGATAACGGCGACATCGGCTCCGACCGATCGGATCTCGACGCGGCCGTCCTTGACGTGAAAGCGGACGCTGCGGCCGCGCTCGCCGCCCACCGATTCACGCACGATCGGGATGGCGGCCGCCCGCAGGGCGCTGCGCGACGCCAGCAGGTTCCGCTCGCCCATCTGAATCGTCCCGGGCGTGACGAGCTGGCCGAACATACTGGCGCCGCCCGCCAGCTTGGCCACGAGACGACGCGGGTCGGCGCCCAGTCCCTTGAGACGCTCGATCAGCAGCGGCACCGCGGTCTCGGGAAACTTCGCCCGGTTGGTGATGTCGCGCGCGAGGCTCAGAGACGGCAACAGCACGTGGGCCATTGCGCCGGCGCGCGCCTCCGCATCGTGCAGCATGATGGCGACGCACGAGCCGAGCCCCAGCGTGACCAGCACGCCGTCGCCCCGCTCGGCCGCCCACTCGGCCACCTTGACGATGACTTCCTTCACGACGGTTTCGTATAGATCCGTTCGCGCGGGTCGACGAGCCGGAGCCGCTCGCGCGCCGGGCCGAACAGCGTCTCGACTTTGCCGAGCAACAGGACACCACCCGGCGCGAGCGCGTCCGCGAAGACTTGAAACAATCGCTCTTGCGCCTGCCGCTCGAAATAAATGACGACGTTGCGGCAGACGATCAGGTGATAGGGCGGATGCGGCGGCGACGCACGCATTAGGTCGTGCGCGCGCACGTGCACGAGCTGGCGCACGATCGGGAGCGGCTGGTCATCGAGGAAGTAGCGGCGTTTCAGCTGGGCCGGCATCTCCGTGAACGCCGCGTCCGGGTATTTCGCCTGCCGCGTCCGCTCGAGACTCAGCCGGTCGATATCGGTTGCGTCGATGACGGCGCGCACCCGCTCGCCCAGGGTCTCGAGCACGAGCACCGCGATCGTGTAGGGTTCTTCCCCCGACGCGCAGCCCGCCGACCAGATCCGGAGGTCGGTATCCGCGGCACCGAGCCGGCGGAGATAGGGCCGCAGCGCATCCCAGGTTTCGACGTTGCGGAAGAACTTCGTGACGTTGATGGTGAGCGCATCGAGCAGCTCCTGATACTCGCGCGCATCGCTATCGAGCAGCCGGCTGTAGTCTTCGTAGGTGTGGACGCCGCGGGCGCGCATGCGCACCGCGATGCGCCGCTTCACGCACTTGTCTTTGTAGGATTCGCAGCTCAGCCCCCGCGCCTTGGAAATCTTCTGCGTGAGCGCTCGAAAGGCGCGCTCGTCCGTGCCCGCCGAGCTCACGATAGGCTGCTCAAGGTATCCAGATTGGCTTTGACGAGCTCGTGCTTGGGGTTCAACTCGAGCGCGCGCCGCCACAGGTCGTTGGCCTGCTCGCGATCGTTTCGCTTGTACGCGATGTTGCCGAGCTTGAAGTACACGTCGTCGCCGAGCTCGGGTGACAATTCGATCGCGCGCTGATACAGCTCCCACGCCTCATCGTAGCGCGACCCGCGGTAGGCCAAGTCGCCGAGATTCTTGGAGAGCTGGGGCAGCGACGGCTCATCGTGCAGCGCCGCCCGCGCCAGCTCCTCCGCTTTCGGCAGCTCGCCGGCCAGCTCGTGCAGCACCGCCAGATTGTTGCGCAGCACGCCATGCTGCGGAAAGGCCTCGACGGCCTGCGTGGCCACCTGCTCGGCGGTCTCGAAGTCGCCGGCCGCGGCCGCGGCGAGCACCCGCGCCCAGTACCAGATCGGCGGCACTTTGTCGGCGAACAGCTCCTTGGCCCGGTCGAGCCGGCCGGCCGCGCTCGCGTGATCGCCCTGCTTCAGCGCGACGATGCCCCATCCCACGTACACGCGCGGATCGGTGCGCGCGCGCGTCGCCGCCTCGGCATACGCCGCCTCCGCGTCTTCCAGCCGTCCCAGGTGCTCGTAGGCGAGTCCGAGGTTGTGGAGCACGGCGGGGCGCGAGCCGCCCTTTTCCGCCGCGAGCCGGAGCGCCTCCATCCCCTCGCGCCAGCGCGCCTGCTTCAACGCGACGAGCCCGATGAAGAAGTGCGCGTTCGCGTCCGAGGCCCGCAGCTCCGCCACGCGGCGAAACTCGCGCGCCGCCTCATCCAGCATCCCGGTCTTGTAGAAGGCGATACCCAGGTTCCGGTGCTCCTCGACCCGCGCGTCGGTCATCTTGACGTCTTCCGCACTGGCGGTGCGGCCGGCCCGATGCAGGAAGCCCGCGGTCACCAGGCCGTACAACGCCTTGCCGACTTCGAATTCGCCCAGACCGGAATCCTCGATGACTTGATTGACGTCGCGCGATCCGTCGAGCAGCGGCAACAGCCGATCCTGGACGTCGGTCAACTTGGCGTCGCTGATCGCCAGGCGATCGCGGTCCACGAGGAAGATCAAATCGAAGGACGGGATCTTCTTCTCGATCAGACCCCACTCGTCGACGCGGCGCGCGCCCTCGAGCAACAACGACTCCGGGTTGATCGAGACGAGGAAGTCTTGCTGCTCCGGCCGGACGTCCGACTCGAAGTTGAACGTCCCCTGCGTCCAGGTGAACAGGTAGTACACCGACTCCTCGATCTGCATCCGCATGTAGCGCTCGAGCTCCTGCTGCGTCAGCACGCTCTGCATGACGAGGATCTCGCCCAGCTTCTTGTCGCGCGCTTTTGACTGGCGGTGGATCGCGGCGTCGAGCTGCTCCTGCGTGATCTTTTCGTGTTTCACGAGGATGTCGCCCAGGCGGTCGCGCCGGTTGACGATCGACGCGTAGCAGATACGGCCCCTATCGAAGTAGATGTAGCCGAAGTTCGAGCGGTCGGCGATCGAAAGGCAGCCGGTCTTCTGTCCCAGCGCGAGCAGCTGCAGCACGTCGGGCAGCGACGCTTCCTTGAGTGATCCCTTGATGGCCATTAGCGGAGGTCCTCGATCACGCGGTCGGCCGAGGCCGGCCAGTCCCACACCATTTTTTCGCGGCTGCGCACGCCGCCTGCGCTCGACACGACGATGCCGCTCGTCCGCAGCCCCGTGGTGCGCCGCGGCGGCGGGGCGCCTTCCAATACTTCACGCGCCAGACCGGCGGTCACCGGTGCGTCCTGCGCCGCGGCCGCCTCGACGACACGCTGCACCACGCCGCTCAGACTGCGGACCGAATCGATCGGCCGGTCGGCGAGATAGTCGAGCAAGGCCGGATCGACGGAGATCCGTTGCTGCGTGAGCACCCGTTCGAGCATGTTGCGGCGCAGCTCTTTGTCCGGCTCGCCAATCTCCGCGACCAGACCGCCTTCCAGACGGGAGACGATGCGCTCCTCGAGTCCCTCGAGCGTGTTGGGCTGCGTGGGCGCCGTGAAGATCAGCTGGCGGTCCGCGTCGACCAGCTGATTGAACAGATTGAACAGCTCTTCCTGCGTGCGCTCCTTGCCGGCGAGCAGCTGGATGTCGTCGAGCAACAGTGCGGTCGCACGGCGGTAGCGCGCCCGCCACCAATCCACGCGATTGCCGTCGATCGCCGCGATCAGCTCGTCCACGAACTGCTGGGTCGAGAGACACGCCACGATGGCATTTTTCCTTTTCGCGAGCTCGAGGCCGATGGCGTTGAGTAGATGCGTCTTGCCCAGGCCGCTGCGCCCGACGATGACCACCGGGTTGTACTTCTTGCCGGGCTTCCCGATCACGTCGCGCGCGGCGTTGAGGGCGACCTCATTCGAAGGACCGGCGACGAAACCTTCGAGCGTGAATGCGCCCGATGGAGCCGGCGGCGGCGCCACGCCGTCACGGATCTTGGCGGCGGCGGCTTCGGCCTCCTCGATGTGATCGGGATCGTGGAACACTTTGTCACCGGCGGCCTGCGGATCGAGCACGGCGACTTCGGCTTCGAGCGCCTTGAGCCGTTCCACGTCCTGCACGTATGCGGCGATCGCATCATCCACGGCCGGCGGCGTGTCCTGCTCGAGGAGCTGCTCGAGCCGCCCAGTGCGATAGCCTTCCCCTTCCCAGCGGATGACCGCCTCGGTCACCCGCGCGCGCCAGGCTTCGACGGCTTTGCCGACGGTGACGGTCACGTCGCTCAGGAACTGTGAGAATTCGTCGCCGCTGGACGGCGCGCCCGCCGGCGCGGGTTCACCCTTCCCACGTCCCTCGTCCCCCTTCCCCGGTATGCCTAGCACCTTCCGAACCGTCTCCGCGTTAATCGGCATGTCGTTCACCGCCTGGAAGGCGATCAGGCGGTTCAGCGCTCCCATCAGCTCGCGGACGTTCGGATATTCGACCTTCGCCACCGTCTCCAGCACCCCGGGCTGAAACGACGAGCCGCGTTCTTCCGCCTTGCGGCGCAGAATCGCCACGCGGGTCTCGTAGTCGGGGATCCCCATGTCCACGACGAGCCCGCCGGAGAATCGCGAAATCAGGCGCTCGTCCAGATCGGCGATCTCCGCTGGCGGGCGGTCGCTCGCCAGCACCATCTGGTGACCGGACTGCTGCAGCGCCTCGGTGAGCCGCAACAATTCCGCTTGCATTTCCTTGCGATTCGTGAGGAACTGGACGTCGTCCACCAGCAGCACGTCCACGTTTTGGAAGCGGCGGCGGAAGGCATCGCCCTGTCCCGCCGCGATCGCCGCGTGGAACGCTTCGACGTATTCGTCCAGCGTCAGGTACTCGATATTGAGCTGGGAGGCGATCGCCTTGGCCGCATGGCCGATCGCCATGAGGACATGGGTCTTCCCCAGGCCGGACCCACTATAAATGAAGAGCGGGTTGTAGGCCGAGCCGGGATTTTCGGCGACTGTTCGGCCCGCCGTGACCGCCAGCCGGTTCGCCGCGCCCACGACGAACGTCTCGAATGTGAACCGGGGATTGAGTGTGCTCGTCATACCGCCGGACTTCCGGCCGCCAGCTTCTTGAGCACGAGCTCCGAGATCGCCTTCAGCGTCTCGAACACCCCTTTGCCGTGCAACGCATCCGCCGGGAAGCTCGGCACACCGCGGAAATTGAGCGCGTCATCCAGGTCCGCAGGGGTCAGGATGAGTTCGGCTGGCAGGTCCTGCTTGTTGTATTGCATCACGAGCGGCATGGTGCGCACGTCGACGCCGTGCTCCAGGAGATTACTCTGGAGGTTCTGCAGACTCTCGACGTTTTCGTCGAGCTGGCGCGCCTGGCTGTCGCCCACGAACACGACGCCGTCAGCTCCCTGGAGGACGAGACGGCGAGTCGCGTTGTAATAGACCTGGCCGGGGACCGTGTAGAGCTGGAAGCGCGTCGAGAATCCCGAAATCTGGCCGAGGTCGATCGGGAGAAAGTCGAAGAACAACGTCCGATCGGTCTGCGTGGCGAGCGAAACCATGCGGCCGCGCCGCGTCTCCGGTACACGCCCGTACACATAGTGGAGATTCGTGGTCTTTCCGGACCGCCCGGGTCCGTAGTAGACGATTTTGCATGTGATCTCGCGGCTCGTGAAGTTGACCAGGGACACGGGCTATCTCCCAAACAGCGTGTTGAGGCTGTCCGTCAGCTCGCGCTCGAAGTCCGCGGCCAACACCTGCTTGGGCACCGCACCCTGGGGACTGGCCGCCTTCAAATCCGCCGCAAGTTGCTCATAGAATAACTGCACCAGGCCGAGCGATGAAACGTCGAGGTCGTAGACGGCGAGCACCGCCAGCGTGCCGCGCTCGGTCTTGAACGTCGCCAGGAAGAATCCGGTCTTCGGGCCTTGGTGGCTGAGTGCCGCGAAGGGTGGTTGGCTCAGCTGCCGCGCCAGCTCGGTCGTGGACGCGACGATTGCCGCGGCCAGCGCGGCAGCGGACATCACGTCCACCGCGCGCGAGAAACCCGACTGCGCCAGGACTTGTCCCGAGGACGTCAGCACCAGCACCAGACGCGCCGACGCCTCGCGCACAAAGTCGGTCAACGGTTGCAGCGTCCAGCTTTCGACGGCGCGGGTCTGGGGGCTCATACGACCGCCTCCGCCGCGCGCAGCAGCTCGAGGCGCACGAGGCCGATGTTCACGTCGGGCTCCGCCACCGCAACGACGAGGATGCCCCCGGCGGCGTCAGCGCCCGGGACGACGAGCAGCGCACCCTGCTCCGCCTGCAGATGCCAGAATACGCCCGTCCCCGTGCCGGCCGCCTGCATCGCGCGTTTGAGCCGGCCGGCGAGACTGGCGGCGAGCGCGGCGACGGCGCCGCCTTTGATCCCCTCCATGAGCTGTTCCGCGACGACGAGCCCGTCCTCCGCCGAGACGAGCATCGCCCCGCGGACGCCGCGCACACGCGTGATCATGTCGAGTGCCTGACTCATTGCTGCTCCAGCCAGCGTCGCGCCATAATGGTGGCGCGCTGCGCGAGAATCGCGAGCCGCCCGAGCGGCATGCCGCGCTCTCGCACGACGAGCAGCAGCGCTTGGGGTGTCGGATGCGCAAGGTGCACGTTGCCCTGCTGGCCCTCGGCGGAGAGACCCGTCCACGCTCCCAGACCGAGCAGCTTGGCCGTCCGCGCCGCCTCCTGCGACACGCCGGCCAGATAGGCCGCCACGGCGTCGGTCACATCCGTCCCTCCCCGATCCTTCAAGGCGCCGCCGAGCACTCGTCCGGCGCCGTCGATGAGCAGCAGCCCTTCGTTCGCCCCTTCCAACCCGGCGAAGACGCGAGCTTCGTCCAACCCGCCGCCACCCGCCGCCGGGGCGGCGATTGAAGCGGCGGCGGAGGGCGGCGAAGGGGCGCCGGGCTCCGCTGCTGGTGCCTTGTGCCCGCCGCGAATCATCTCGAACGCCTGATCGATGGTTGGATCGTCGGGCGCGACTCGCTTCGCGGCGGCAAGATGCGCTTCCGCCTGCTCGATGTCTCCAACCTTGAAATAGAGGAACGCCAGTCCCTTCAACGCGCCCGTGTGATGCGGCGCGATCCGGACGGCCATGTCCCACTCGTCGAACGCGCGCTCATAGTCGTGCTTGTCGGTCAGGATGCGCGCATACAGGTCGTGCGCGTCCGCGAGATGGGGATGGCGCTCGAGGCCGTTCGTGGCCACCCGTTGCGCGGCCTCGAGCTGCCCCTTGCGCCGCAACGCTTCCCCGAGCCGCAGAAAGACGAGGCTCTGCGGATCCTGGGCCAGCTGCGCCGAGAGCTCGCGGATGTCGTCAGCCATGGCTGAACACTTTCGCCGCATCGCGCGCACGCTGCACCTCGGCCCGCTGCGCTTCCTCCTCCGGCGTGCGGGCCAGCCGCTCCCATTCATCCCAGTTCTGCACGGCCTCCGCGAACCGCCCCATGGACACGAGCGCAAAACCCAGCTGGCGATGCGCCGCCGCCAGCAGCGGATCCAACCGCAGTGCGCGGCGCAGCTCCTCCGCGGCGGCGGAGGCATGCCCCTGCGCGAGGTGAATGCGGCCGAGCAACAGATGAATCGTCGCGTCGTGCGGCCGCATGCTGCCGGCTTGCTCGGCGGCGGCGCGGGCGGCGTCGAGATCCTTGGCGAGCAGCGCCCGCTCGGCTTTGGCAGCGAGCTCGGCCAGCTCGCCCGCGGCACTCGGCCGGCCGCGCTTCGCCGTGCCCGGATCCACGAGGACGATCACACCCGCACTCTCCAGGCCGAACAGGGTCTTGGCGACTTCGAAGTCCGACCGCCCCAACTCCGTCGCCAGGCCGCGGATCGACCGCTCACCGTCGATGAGGGCAAGCACCTCCCACTCGGGCGGCAGGAGGTCGAGCTCACCGCCTCCGCCCTCGGGCGGGGGCGCGAGCGACGGGACGACGCCGACGTGCGGGATGCGGTTCTCGATCCGCGACCACTCATCGATGCGGCGCGCGCCCTCCATCAACAGCGCTTCGACGGGAATCCGCACGGTGAGCTCTGTGGGCACTTTGCTTTCCGCCTGCTCGGCAAACGAGAAGTAGCCTTCGTTCCAGCTCATGACCTCGAAGACCACTTCCTCGATCTGGAAACGCACCTGCCGCTCGACCTCGCGCTGCGTGATCACGCCGAGGGCCACGAGGATTTGGCCGAGCCGGCGCTTGTCGCCTTGCCGTTGCTGCATGTCGCGCGCGCGCTCGAGATCGGCCTCGGTGATCTTGCCGGTGCGGAGCAGCAGCGCGCCCAACGGATGCGGGTTGCTCCGGATCTCCGCCGATACGATGACGCCGCTGTCGAAGTAGATCGTGCCCTCGTTGTGCCGCAGCTCGGACGTCACGCGCAGCGCGCCCGTCTTCCGGCTCAAGTCGAGCAGCTGGAAGACGTCGTGGATCCCGAGCTCGCGGAGCGGTCCTTCGATCGCCATACGCTAGGCCGCGTCCGAGGTCGAGAAAATGTGCTGCAGGTCGAGCGCGGTCCGGGCATGCATGCGCGCGCGCTGCGCGAACGGGCCGCCCGGATCGATGCGGGTGACGCGCTCCCAGGCATCGACCGCCTCGCTGTACCGCTGCAGGCGCGCCAGCGTGGCGCCGAGATAGAAGAGGGCGGCGGTGTGCCGCGGATCGAATTTGAGCGCGCGGCGGAACGCTTCCAGCGCTTCGGCCGGCCGTTTGTCATCCAGCAGCGCACGGCCCAGCAGCAGCAGCGCGTCCATATCGTAGAGGTCCTGCTCCAGCATGTCGGCGAGCCGGACGATCGCGGCGCGCACGTTCCCGGAGCGGCGCAGCAAGTCGGCCAGCGCCAGCGCCGCCTCGTGAAAGGTCGGCAACGCCTCGAGCGCGGCTTCAAACGCGCGCTGGGCGTCGGCCCATGCTTCGTCCTGTTCGTGGAGCCGGCCGAGATCGACCCAGACCTGCACGAACCCCGCGTCCAGATCCAGCGCCGCGCGATAGGCGGCCCGCGCACCTTGCCGGTCGCCGACCTTCAGGGCGATGTCCCCCTGCAGCTTGTGCAGGTCGGCGCGCGCGGGCGCGCGTGTTTGGGCCTGGCGCAAGGCGGTGAGCGCGCCCGCAGCATCGCCGGTGGCCGCCCGCGCCCGGGCCGTGGCGACCAACACGTCCACGTCGTCCGGCGCCTTGGCCATGAGCTCCTCGGCGATCGGCAGCGCCTCGGCCGACCGATGTACCGCGAGCAGGCTCTTCACTTCGCCGAGTCCCGCAGCCGCATTGGCCGCATCGAGCGTGCGCGCCTCGCGGTAGCGCTCCAGGGCTTCGCCGTGCAACCCGCGCCGCGCATAGATGTCGCCGATCAACGTCGCGGCCTGGCCGCGATCCGCCCCCCGCTGGACGGCGCGCATCGCCTCGGCGACTGCCAGGTCCATCATTCCCTTGCTGCTGTAATCGCGGGCGAGCGCGAGCGGATCGTCGGGCTTTTTCGCGAGCCCCCCCCCGCCCCCGCCTCCAGGGGACGCAGCTCCCCCCTGTGCTGCCGTGGCGGCGGGTGCGAGCTCCTGGAAGATGTTGTCCAGCAAGCGTTGATCGAACGCGAACTCGCCGCCGAGATTATCGGCGGCGACGTCGGCGGAAATCTCGGGGACGATCCCGATGGCCACCGTCTCGTATTGCAGATCGATCGCCAGTGCGAATTTCTGCGACACGTAATACGGATCGAGCTCCAGCGCGCGCTTGGTGGCGCGCAGGGCGCCGTCGTAGTCGCCAAGGTTCGAGAGGGTGAAACTCAGGTTGTAGTGTGCGCCCGCGTTGTGAGGATCGGCCTCGACCGCGCGGACGAACGCGTTGCGCGCGTCGGGGAAGCGCTTCAGCTCCACGAGCACTAACCCGACGCCATTCCACGCGGCCGCGGAGGCCGGCTGGTCGGCGAGCACCTGGCGATACGCTTCGAGCGCGAGCTGGAAGCGGCGCAGATGGGTCAAGAGCAGCGCGAGGTTCAAGCGCGCGCCGACGAACTCCGGAGCCAGCTGCAGCGCCTTCCGAAAGGCTTCAATCGCCTCTGCGGTGTCGCTGTGCTGCGCGAGCACCACGCCGACGTTATTCCACGCGAGCGCGTAGCGAGGATCCACCTCCGTCGCCTGACGGTAGGAGGACAACGCGTCCGCCGTGCGCCCCGCCTGATGCAGCACCACACCCCGCTCGTTCCAGAGCTTCGGCGAATCGGCGGTCTCGTGGATCAGCGACTCGTAGAGATCGAGCGCGTCGGTGAAGTCGCGCTTGAGGAGGTACACCTCCGCCATCGCCTGGCGCACGAGCCGCCGATCCTCGCCGCGCTCGATCGCCAGGCGATATTCGCGCAGGGCCTCCGCGTAATAGCCCTTCTGCCGGAACGCGAGCCCGAGATTGAAGTGCGCGAGCTCGCTGCCCTCGGCGACCTCCGGCTCAGGCTGCGCGCGCAGCCGGTGCTCGGCCGATTGGCGCTCGGCGCGATAGCGCTCTAACGAGAGATTCGTCTGCGCCCGCGCGAGCGGCGGATTGAGCTGAATCGCGCGCTTGGACGCGGCGCGCGCCTCCTGGTGCCGGCCCATGTCGCCCAGCACGAAGGCCATCAGGTAGTGCGCGTTGGCGTTGTCCGGATTGAGTGTCACCGCGCGCTCGAGCGCCGTGAGTGCCGGCTCGTTCAGCCCGCGATTGTAGAAGACCTCGCCCAAATAGAAGTGCGCGACCGATGACTCGGGATCCTGCTCGGCCGCACGCACAAACCATTCGGTCGCGATTTCCAGCCGGCCGCGCGCCTTTTCCGCGAGCCCGAGCTGAATGATCGCGGCGACGTCGTTCGGCTTGTGCGCGAGCAGCTCTTCGAACTCCGCCACCGCCTCCGCGAAGGTGCCGAGGATGGCATAGGTGCGGCCCAGCTCCCAGCGCGCGTCGCGCTCGTCCGGCGCCTGGCGCAGCTTGTCCTGCAGCTCGGCGACGCGGCGGTCATAGTAGCCGGTGTTGTGATAGGCGATCTCGAGGTTGCGCTGCGCGACCTGCATGCGCGGGTCGAGCTCGAGCGCGCGCGTGAACTGCTCGATGGCCTCGGGGATGAGGCCTTTCTGGTAATAGAGAACGCCGAGATTGTTGTGCGCGCCCGCATCGGATGGATCAATCCGGCGGGCAAAGGACCTCAGGACGGCGACGTCACGCTCTGAGACCGTCAAGTCAGCCGAATGGCGTCGAAAATGGCCTTGAGGGACGCCAGGTCGGGCAGGAGCAGGAAATGGCCGCGCAGCCCGTCGCGGGCATCGATGTTGAACTCCGTCTCGACGCAGAACACGAAGTCGCGGTCATGCCCAAAGTTGAGGTACGTGGTCGTGAGCACGGCGGCCGACAGGTCCACCACCAGACTCGGCACCGACGGCAACAGCAGCATCCCCATGAACTCCGACAGGGCGTTCATGTAAGCGCCCGACAGGATGTTGCCGGCCTCCTTCAGGCACGACTGCTCGATCGTGTCGAACGTCGTCGTCGTGCCGAGCGGGCGCTTGAGCAACATGTCGCACAACTGCCGGCCGACGGGCTCGGGGAACATGAGCAGCGTGCGTCCCGTGAGATCGCCGAGCATGTGCATGAGGACCGCGGCGACGACTTCCTGCGGATCGCCGAGCAACCCCGGCACGTCCTCGAGGCGTGCGATGTTGATCTCGGGAACGGAGATCATGATGCGGCGGTGCGTGAGCTGTGACAGCGCCGTAGCCGCGTGGCCCGCCCCGATGTTGGCGACCTCTTTCAGCGCGTCGAGCTGCAGGGCTTTCAGATCACGGACGTCTTCCATCGCTCGCCCTTTCCTTTAGACCAGGCCTGCGGCATCGAGGATCAGCGCCGGCACTCCATCGCCCATGATCGTGGCACCGCTGAACACCGGCAGCGTGCCCTGCGGCGCGTCGAAACCCTTCACGACGATCTCCTGCTGGCTCACCATCCCGTCCACGACAATGCCGGCGCGACGCTCTCCCATTTCCAGGACGATCACGGGTCGGCGCGGGGGCGGCGCCGGGGCGCCGCCGTTCGTACCAAGCAGTGTCCGCAGATCGACCAGCGGAATCACGCGATCGCGCAAGACGATCGCATCTTTGCCTTCCATCGTCGTCAGCGGCGTCGTGCCGAACTCCACCGTTTCCGCAACGTAGGTGAGCGGCAACGCGTAGCGCTCCTGCCCGACGGCCGCAATCAGCGCGCGCACGATTGCCAGGGTAACCGGCAACCGCAGCACGAACGCGGTGCCCTTCCCCGGCTCTGTCCGGATTTCGACCGACCCCCCCAGCGCGCGGATGCGCGTCATGGCGACATCGATCCCCACGCCGCGGCCGGAGACGGCGGTCACCGACTCCGCCGTCGAGAATCCGGGTCGGGCGAGCACGCGCAGTAGCTGGTCGTCCGACAGCGCCTCGACGTGCGGTCCGACGATCCCCTCGCGCTGCGCCTTCTCCAGGATCCGCGCCCGATCGATCCCGCGCCCATTGTCGGAGATGCTGATCGCGACGCTCGAGCGCTCGCGCACGGCCGCCAGCACGATCTCCCCCTCCGGACTCTTCTTGTGCCGTTTGCGCTCGGCGGGCGGCTCGATGCCGTGGTCCACGGCGTTGCGCAGCAGATGCACCAGCGGGTCGCCGAGCTCATCGAGGATCTGGCGATCGAGCTCGATTTCCTTGCCCTCGACGCGAAACGCCACCTGCTTGCCGAGCTGGCGCGCCACGTCGCGCACGAGACGCGGAAAGCGGTCGAAGACCTGCCACACCGGCGTCATCCGCGCCTGGATGATTTCGTTCTGCAGGTCGGAGGCGAGACGCGAGACGTGGATGGCGACATCGTCGATCTCCGGATCCTTGCCCACCCAGCGCGCGGCCAGATCGTTCAGACGGCCGCGCTCGGTGACGAGCTCGCCGATCAAGTCCATGAGCGTGTCCAGGCGTCGCAGATCCACTCGGATGTGCCGGCCGCGTCCCGCCGCCGCCGCCCCCTCCCCGCCGCCGCCGGCGGCGACACTTTCGTCCGCGCTGACGTGACCCTCGTCGATGCCCCCGCCGACCGACACGCGCTCGACGTCTCCCATCGCCCGGACGGCGGTCTCGATGTCCGGGGCCGCCGCCGTGGTGTCGAGCTCGACCACGAATCGACCATCGAAGTCATCCGACTCGAATACCGCAGCCGGCGGCTGCACCCGCCGCACCGTGCCCAACGTCTGCAGCTTGCGAACGACGAGCATCGCGCGTCCCCCTTTGATGGGGGCCTCCGGCCTGATCACGACGCCGACGAGGCGGCTGGATCCGAGAGACGCGGAACTGACAGACGCAGCAGACGCAGCAGGTAGGCTGGAGGAATCGGTTTCAGCGGGCTCCTGGAAGTGGCGCGCAAGCGCACTCGGTTGCGGCGCGGGTTTCGTCTGGACCGCGGCCCGATCGATGTCGGCGAGGACCGCGAGGTCGGCTTCGCGCTCGCGACCGGCAACGGCGAGCCCGACCGCTTTCTCGAGCGCATCGGTGGCGCGAAACAGCAGCTGGATGATGTCCTCGGAGGGTGCGTGACCGCTGCGACGCAGATGGTCGAGCAGGTTCTCCATGCGGTGCGCGAGATCGGCGACGCGGCCGTAGCCCATCGTCGCCGCCATCCCTTTGATCGTATGCACGGCACGGAACAGCCCGCCGACCGGTTCCGCCGCCGCCGGGTTCCGCTCCCACTCGAGCAACAACTGATTGCAGGCGCTCAAGTGCTCGCGGCTCTCGGCCAGGAACAGCTCGGCGTACTGCGAGAGATCCATGGCTACCCGAGCACGCGCTGGACGGCTTCGAGCACGCGGGAGGGTTGGAACGGCTTGACGACGAAGTCTTTCGCGCCCGCCTGGATGGCTTCCACCACCAGCGCCTGCTGCCCCATGGCGCTGCACATCAGGATCTTGGCGTCCGGGTCGTGTTTGACGATTTCGCGGACGGCATCGATGCCGCCCATGTCCGGCATCACGATGTCCATAGTGACCAGGTCCGGCTTGAGCTGCCGGTACTTCTCCACCGCCTGCGTACCGGTTTCCGCCTCGCCGACGACCTCGAATCCGGCCTGCCCCAGGATGTCGCTGATCATCGTGCGCATGAAGATCGCGTCGTCACAGACGAGAACCGTGTGGCTCACCGCTCGCTCCTTAGGAAGTCAGAATCGGGCCCAACAGCGCCGCGACATCGAGTACGATGAAGACGTCTCCGTTCCGCCGGCCCACCGCACGGACCAGCGTCGGATCGACGCCGGGCAGGTCGTGGCGGTCCTCCAGGGTGTTTTCGCCCGCGGCCAGCATATCGATTACTTCGTCAACCGTAAAGCCGATCAGCCTCCGCGCACCGTTCCCCGCGTCACCCCCGACCTCGAGGATAATCGTCGAGCCCAGGACGCCTGATTCTGGAGCGGGGGTAGAGGAAGGCGGGGGGGGGGGAAGGCCCAAGGCACGCCACCCTTCCACGACCGTCACCAGTGTGCCGCGGACATTCACGAGCCCCGCCACGACCGGGGGCGCGCCCGGGATACGCGTCGTTGGGAGGCGCGGGAGAATCTCCCGCACTTGGTCCACCTCGGCCGCGCACGCCAGTGTGCCCACGCGGAACACCAGCAGGCGAGCGGAGACGAGGCTTCCGTCAGTCATCGGATGCGAAGAAGCCAAGATACTGCAAGGGGTTGCGCTGAGCAAGCAAATTCGCATCCATCCCCCCTGCGGCCTCCACAAGCGCAGGACGCAAGTCTTCCGGCCATTCAGAAGTCAGAGCGATCGGCACATTGGTCACGGGATGGACGAACGACAGCGCCGCCGCGTGCAGCAGCTGACGTGGCGCGAGCGCCTCGAGCCGCTCGGCTTCCAGGCGCGCCGAAGGGGTCACCCTACGGCTGCCGCCGAAGGTGTACTCGCGGTCCCCGACGATCGGGCAACCCACGTGCGCCAGATGCACGCGAATCTGATGCGTCCGGCCGGTGCCGAGACGGATGCGCAGCAGATCGGTGTGGGCGAAGCGGGCCACGAGACTCGCGCGGGTCACGGCGTGACGGCCGCCCTCCGCGACCGTCATGCGTTTGCGCTCCTTGGGATGGCGCGCGATCGGGGCTTCGATGTCGACCGGGCTCTTGCGCAGGTGGCCCCACACGATCGCCGCATAGACGCGCGTGACGGCGCGCCGTTCGATCGCGCCCGCGAGCCGGCGGTGCGCGAGATCGGTTTTCGCCACGACCAGCAATCCGGACGTGTCGCGGTCGAGTCGGTGCACGATGCCGGGGCGTCCCTCGGTGGATCCACTCGAGAGCGCGGTGCCCCGCCCAATCAGCACATTCACGAGCGAATCGTCCCAGTGACCCGGCCCGGGATGGACGACGAGGCCGGCCGGCTTGTCGAGCACGGCGAGGTGCTCGTCCTCGTACACGAACCGCAGCTCGGCGTGCGCCGGCGCGTAGGTGCGCGGCGCCGCGGCGTCGGGAAGCTCCACCGTAACTTCGACCCCCCGCTCGAGCACGGCGGACGCACGCAGCGGCTTGCCACGCGCGGTCACGTGTTTGTCGGCGATGAGGCGTCCGGCTTGAGTACGAGAAAGAGCGAACTGGTCGGCGAGATAACGATCGAGGCGTTCAGCACTGCGAACAACACAAAAGGTGATGTTCAAGGCTCGGCCGCCCGAGCCTCCTTAGCCCGCTGCTGCGCGCGGCCTTCCTGCCAGAGCGAAAGTCCGAGGGCGATGGCGCCGATCGTGATGGCGGAGTCGGCCACGTTGAACGTCGGCCAGCGCCACGCGCCAACGCCGACGTCGACGAAGTCGACGACGCCCTGCGCGCTGCGAATGCGGTCGATCAGGTTGCCGACCGCGCCGCCGCAGACGAGCGCCAGGGCGAGCAGCCGGAACCGGTCGCCGGGACGCGTGCTGCGCACGAGCGAGGCGAGGACGAACAGCGCGACCACCGCCAGCGCCATGAAAATCCAGCGGGAGTTGTCGCCCACGTGCAGCCCGAAGGCGGCGCCTTCATTGTAGACGAGCCGGAACTGTACGGTGTCGCCAATGACGGCGAGTGGCAGCCGCCGCGCCAGGAACGATTCCGCGATCAGTTTGGTGACGAAATCCGAAACGACGACCGCGACCGCCGTTCCCCAAAACAGCCGGCGCTCAGCGACGCTTACCATCTTCTTCTTTCGCCTTGCACTTGATGCAGAGTCGCGCGTGCGGGAGCGCGTCGAGCCGGTCGAACCCGATCAGCTCGCCGCACTGCTCGCAGCGGCCGAAGCGCTCGGGCGCGCTATAGAGCCGGCGCAGGGCCTCGTTCACGTGCCAGAGGTAGCGGCCTTCCTGTGACGCGAATAGAAACGCCTTCTCGCGCTCCATCGCGTCGGTGCCTTGATCGGCCATGTGGAACGAGTAGCTCGACAGGTCGCCGTCCGACGCCTGCAAGCTCGAGTTGAACGACTCACCGTAATGGCCCAGCTCTTTGATCACGCGGGCACGCTCCTCGAGTAGTCGCTTCTCGAGGTGCGACAGCTGTTTCTTGCTGAGCCCCGCCTTGGCTTTCACCTTGGTCGATTTCGTCGGCATTATCGGGTTCCGCCCTTTCGTCCGTCGTGACGCCGGAGCGCAATCGTCGTCTGGCGTCCTTCGATGTCTACCTCACGCTGCAAATCGGGCTCGTCCAGCACGGCGCCGAACACCATCCGCCGCGCCAACGTCTCGCCTTCGACGAACCCCTGAAACGCGCGAGTCGCAGCGACCACGTCGGCGGCTCCGGTGATGCTCAACTCGATGCGCGTCGTGTATTCGTAGCCCGCCTCCTTGCGGAGACGTTGCACGCGATTCACCACCTCGCGCGCCAAGCCTTCCTGCACCAGGTCGTCGCTCAACGCGGGATCGAGCGCCACGACGTACGGCCCATCGGCCTGCACCAGCCACTCGCTGGCGACTTCACGCGTGACGGTCACATCCTCCGGCCGAAACTCCCACGCGCCGGTCTGGACGGTGTCACCGTGCTCGAGCGCCTGCAATTGCTCCGCCGTCAGCTCGGCAACCGCCGCGGCCGCCTGCGGCGTGTCCTTGCCGTAGCGTTTGCCAAGGGTCCGAAAGTTCGCCTTCCCGCGGAGCCGCACCAGATCGTGGTCGGACGCCACGACTTGGACCGATTTCACGTTGACTTCGGCAGCCAGAATATCTAACAGGTCTGACAAGGCCGGGCCCTGGACGGCCGCCGGAACGGCCAGCTGCATCCGGGCCAGGGGCTGCCGGACCCGCAGATTACGCGATTCCCGGGCCGCCCGCGCGAGGGAGGCCAGCCTCCGCACGGTATTCATGGCCGCCAGCAGCTCCGGCTCCCGATGCCCCCGGTCGACCGGGAAGGGCGCGAGGTGGACGGAGGTTCCCGTCAGGGCCCGGTGGACCCAATCAGAGATGAAAGGGGCAGCCGGGGCCAGGAGCCGGACCGCGGCAACCAGGGCCTCGTGCAGGGTTTCGAGCGCGATCGGGTCGGTCGCCCGGTCGGGGGCCCAGAAACGCGGCCGGTTGCGCCGGATATACCAGCGCGACAGGTCCTCGCTGACGAAATCCATGATGGCGCGGACACCCGCCGTCACGTCGTACGTCGACCAAGCCTGCCGCACCTGCGCGACGACCTCGTCGAGCCGCGCGAGCAGCCAGCGATCCGGCGACGGCCGCTCGAGCGGGGGCGTGCGGTCCTCTTCCGCGGGCGGCCGCCAGTCCTGTGCGTAGCGCCGGAAGAAGTCGTAGGTGGAGCGCAGGGTGTTGAGGAAGCCGCCCGCCACGTCCGGGATCTGGCGCGGATCGAAGCGCTTGGGCAGCCACACCTGGCTCTGCCCGCACAGGTACAGCCGCACGGCATCGGCGCCGTGCTCGCCGATGACGTTCCATGGATCGACGATGTTGCCGCGGCTCTTCGACATCTTCGCACCGTGCTCGTCGAGCAGCAGGTCGTTCACGATCACGTGCTTGTAGACGGCCGAGTCGAGCACCGTCACGCCGATCGCGAGCAGCGAGTAGAACCAGCCGCGCGTCTGGTCCACCCCTTCGCAGATGTAATCGGCCGGAAAGTGCTCCTTGAAGTCGGCCTGGTGCTCGAATGGGTAGTGCCACTGCCCGTACGGCATCGATCCCGAGTCGAACCACGCATCGATCACTTCGGGGACGCGTCGCATCGTGCCGCCGCAGTCGCGACATGCCCAGGTATACGCGTCGATGTACGGCTTGTGCGGATCGAAGTCCGGCGGCAGCCTTTTCCCCCACCGTTGCGACAGTTCCTGGTACGAGCCGATGACGTCGCGGTGCTCGCGCTCGACGTCACACTCCCACACGTTGAGCGGCGTGCCCCAGTAGCGGTCGCGCGACAGCGCCCAGTCGATGTTGTTCTCGAGCCACTCCCCGAAGCGTCCGGCGCCGGTCTCCGGCGGATGCCAGTCGACTTCGCGATTCACTTCGAGCATCCGCGCCTTGGCTGCGGTCGTGCGCACGAACCACGAGCTGCGGGCGTAGTAGATCAGCGCCGAGTCGCAGCGCCAGCAGAACGGATAGGAGTGCGTGAAGGCCCGCGTCTCGAGCCAGCGCCCGACCTGCTTCAGCCGCTCGATGATGATGCGATTCGTTTCCTTGTCGGTGACGAGCTTGCCCTCGATCTCCGGCCAATTGGTCCCGGTGAACGTGCCGTCGGGGGCCACGGGATTGATGAACACGAGGCCGTGCTGTTGCGCCACGGCATAGTCATCCGCCCCGAACGCGGGGGCCATATGGACGAGCCCCGTGCCCTCATCCGCGGTGACGAAGGCGCCCGCCACCACGACGGCCCGCTGGCCGCGGCGATCGGCGGGCAGCGGCACCTCATCGAGCGGCCGGAGGTACTTCCTGCCGACGAGATCGCGACCCGGATACGTCGCCACGCGCGGCGCGCCAGCGAGTGGCTTGCCGTGCACATGCACGTCGGCCGCGCGCTGCACCGCGGCGATGTAGCGCACCCCCTCGACGTCCCACTCGCCGTAGTCGAGATCGGGATGCACCGCGACCGCGACGTTCGAGAGCAGCGTCCAGGGGGTCGTCGTCCAGATGACGAGCTGGCGCGCGCGGTCCTCCGCGAGCGGGAACGTCACGTAGACGGAGTTCGTCTGCACCGTGTCGTAGCCTTGCGCGACTTCGTGCGACGACAGCGCCGTTCCGCACCGCGGACAATACGGTAGCACCTTGTGACCGCGGTACAGCAGCGCCTTTTCGTGCAGCCGTTGCAGCAGCCACCACACCGTCTCGATGTAGTCGTTGGTGTACGTGATGTAGGGACGGTCGTAGTCGAGCCAGTACGCGATCCGATCGGACAGCGCCTCCCAGTCGGCCTTGTACTTGAAGACGCTCTCGCGGCAGAGCCGGTTGAACTTCTCGACGCCGAAGGCCTCGATGTCCTCTTGCCGTTGAGGTTCAGCATTTTCTCGACTTCGATCTCGACCGGCAGGCCGTGCGTATCCCAGCCCGCGATGCGCGTGACGCGCTGGCCGAGCATCGTGTGGTAGCGGCAGATCAAATCCTTGAGCGTCCGCGAAAAGACGTGATGAATGCCCGGCTGGCCGTTCGCGGTCGGCGGTCCCTCGAAGAACACGAACGGCGGCCCGTAGCGGGTGGCTTCGCTCACGCGCCAGAACAGGCGCTCGTGCTTCCAGGTCGCGAGCAGCTGCTTCTCGAGCGCGTCGAGCCCTTGCGTCAAATCGGAAGACGGATAGGCCATCGGCTAGAGCTGCTCCAGGACGCCGCGCACGAGCGTGGCCAGCTTGGGCTCGGCCCCGCGGGCCACGGCGATGATCTGCTCGACCGACGTCGGCTCGAGCGCGTCCGGCAAGCAATTGTCGGTGATGATCGAGAACCCGAGCACGCGCATCCCCTGCTGCACGGCGGTGATCACCTCGGGAACGGTGCTCATTCCCACGAGATCGGCCCCGAGCGCGCGCAGCATGCGGTACTCGGCGCGGGTCTCGAGGTTGGGGCCCGGGACCGCGACGTACACGCCTTCGCGCAACACAATCTTGTGTTCGAGCGCCACCCGGTGCGCCAGTTCCCGCAGCTCGGGATCGTAGGCCGCCGACATGTCGGGAAAGCGCGGGCCCTCGGCATCGACATTCGGACCGACCAGCGGGTTGTCGCCGAGCAGGTTGATGTGATCGGCGATGAGCACGAGATCCCCGGTGGCCCACAGGGGGTGCATGCCGCCGGAGACGTTGGACACGATCAGGGTCTTGGCGCCGAGGGTCCGCAGCACGCGCACGGGAAACGCGACTTGCTGCAGCGTGTACCCCTCGTAGCGGTGAAAGCGCCCTTGCATGATCGCGACGCGGCGTTTGCCGATCTTTCCGAACAATAACCGGCCGGCGTGCGTCTCGACCGTGGGCGTGGGGAAGCCGGGGATGTCGGGATACGGGATCGTCGCTTCCGCGTTCAGCTCATCGGCGAGCGCACCGAGGCCGGTGCCGAGGATCACCGCGACCTCCGGAACGACCGCGGTCCGCGACCGAACGGCGCGGACCGCATCGGCGACGGATCCCCCGGTCATTTTTGGCCGTCGAGTGCCCGTAGCTCGGCGAGCTGGCGCTCGAGGAGCGCGCGAAATCCGCCGACGTATTGCTGGAACTGCCGCTCGGTCTCGGACATCCGCACCTTCACCGCGCTCTCCAGGCTCTTGGCTTCGTCGAGGAGTCGCTTCGCCTGAGCCTCCGCCTCGCGCACGATCACCTGTCCCTCACGCTCGGCGGCGGCGCGCGTCTCCTGGCGCAGCTGCTGCGCGGCAACCAGCGCCTCGTTCATCGCCTTTTCGCGCTCGCGGAACACGCGCAGATGTTCCGTCAGCGCGTGGACCCGCTCCTCGAGCACCTGGCGCTCGCGGTTGGCGCGCTCCAGCACATCGGCGACGCGCATCCGGAAGTCTTCGACGCCCGCCGTCTCGTAGCCGCGCAGGGTCTTGCGAAATTCCTGTTTGCGGATGTCGAGCGGCGTCAGCGTGAACGCGGGATCCGTCATGTCCTCGGACCGAACAGGACTGTACCCAATCGGATCACCGTTGCTCCCTCCGCGACCGCTGAAGCGTAGTCGCCGGACATCCCCATCGAGAGGGTCGGCAGCCATACTCCTTCCTCCTCCTTGATCCTATCGCGCAGGACGCGCAGCCCCCGGAATGTCCGGCGCTGCACATCCACGTCATCGGTCAATGGTGCCAACGTCATCAAACCTTCTACACGCAGAGCGCCAAGCGCGGCGACCTGTCGCGCCAGCGCCGGTGCTTCCTCCACCGTACAGCCGCTCTTCTGGGGCTCGCGTGCGACATTCACCTGCAAGAGCACACGCACCGGCGCAGTCGCACGCTTCTCGAGCTCGCTGGCGAGCTCGAGCGAGTCCACGGAATGCACGAGCTCAAAGCGCCCGGGCACCAGCTTCGCCTTGTTGCGCTGCAGATGGCCGATCAAATGCCACCGAATCCCCAACTCCTGACTCCCAGCTCCCAACTCCTCTTGCTTTTGCAGCGCTTCCTGCACGCGGTTCTCGCCGATGTCGGCGAGTCCAGCGTCGCGCGCCGCCCGCACCGCGTCCGTCCCAAACCCCTTGGTGACCGCGACGATCGTGACGGGCTGCGGGGCAAGTCGCGCAATCTCGGCCCTCACCTGCGCCAAACGTTCCGGCAGGGCCTCGAAAGCCATAGCCTGGGAATATAGGGGGACGGACAACTAGCGGCTGAAGAGGCTCTGAACTCCTTGCGTTTCCACACGGTGGATGATACCGGCGAGCGCCTGACTCGGATTCAGATGGTAGGCGCGGCGCAGGTAGTCCAGGGTACAACGTTGGTCGCCGCGCACCGCTGCGGCGTTCCCGAGCTCCAGCAACGGCGCCGAAAACGATGTCGCCACCTGTTGCGCCGCCGGCTCGAGCTCGAGTGAATCAGCCCCAAAGAGCGGGCCCCATCGGAACACCGAGTCCACGAGCATGCGCGTCCGCGCCGTGTCTACCATCGTGCCTTGAATGCCGCGGACGAAACGGCGAGTCGAGTCGGCACGCGGATCCACCTTGAAGACGAGTCCCTGGAACACGAGATAGGGATCGAGGCCGAGCCACGAGCCGCGCCCCGACGACACGCCGAACGTGACGGGTCGCGAGGGCAGGTAGGTGGCGATCGTATGAAGGATCACTTGATCGGCGGTCAGCAGGCGCTGTCCTTTACGGAATGGCAGCTCGACGCCCTCCACACGAAACACGGCATCCTCTCCGAGCTCGAGTGGTTGCATACCCGCGATTTCCTGCTCGGAGAGGCGCAGTGCGGTCCCCGGGGGCGGTTGTGCCGGCGCGAGCGCCCGATATGCGGCTGGCGCGTGCGCCGGATCGAACGGTCGCGCCGGCCGCGCGGCCAGCTGACCCACGTACCAGTCGAGATTGGCGAGCGACAGGTTGATCTGCGTGACATCCTGGCGGATGCCCTCGACCTCCTGGAGATACCACACCGGGAACGTGTCGTTGTCGCCGAATCCGAACCGCACGCCGTACGGCTCGACTGATTGCAACATGTTGTACGCGAAGTCGCGCGCGATCGTCGCGTCCGGCCCATGCCGGCGCGAGGCAGCCGTGAAGTTGGCGCCCACCGGGAGCAGCGTGATCAGCGACGCCAGCGCAACGCCGAACCGCGTGAGTCCAACGCGGCCGTGTTCGGACAACCGCCGCACGAGACGCACGAGCCCGAAGGCGCTGCACATGCCCCAGACCTGAAAGCTGACGACGAAGAAGTAGTCGCGCTCTCGCACTTCGTGCTGCTCGATGCTCGGGTATCGGTCCCAGAACATCGAGTACCCGGCTTTGAAATTCATGTAGATGATGAGACCGACGCCGGTGACGAGCCAGAGCGCGCCGAGCAGGTAAGCAAATCCCCCGTCGCGGCGGCGCGTGAATTCGAATCCCAGACTCCCCAACGTGAAGAACACGAGCGCGACGATCACCATCAGAGCGAACGGCAAACCGCGCGCCCACTGCCAGGAGCAGTACTGGAAGTAATTGAGGAACTGCTGTCCGAAGACGCTTAGAGTACGGGAAGCACCCGGCACCTCGGGGTTGTCCAACACGCCACGACTGCCGAACTGCTCGCGGCGGATCACGGCCAGCAGGCTGCGCCAATGGTCGGGCTGCGCCTCGTTGAGGATCGGGTGCAGGCCGGAGCGGATGTAGAGGAACATATAGACCGAGATTCCGACCGCCGCCACGCCGATCGCGAGGAGCGGGAATGCGCGCGAGCCACGCAGCAGGCAGAACACCACCGCGGCGACGAGCAGCAAGCCGCCCACCGTGATCAGCATCCCGCTCCCCAGGCCCACCGCGACCAGCACAATCCACAACGCGCTCAGCACACACCACTCCGCCCATTCCATCTGCCGCTCGGCGGGATCCGCCGCCGGAGACGTGCGCAGCGTGTGCAGCATGAACACGGACACGGCGGGCCCGACGAGCAGCGCGAGCAGGTGATTGCCGATGGACAGCGCGGCGAGGTAGACGATCAGCAGCAGGATGTGCGGCGCGCGCGCCGTGCCGCGCAGGTCTCGCCACCGGACCACGAGCCAGCTGATGGCGGCGATGCTGAACGTCGCCACCGCATAGACCTCGGTCTCGTTGCTGTTCTGCCAGTGCGTAAACGGGAACGCGGATAAGATCGCGGCCGCGGCCGCACCGCCCAGGCGCAGCCAGCCGACCTCACCGACCAGCAACCGGTGCGCGACGAGAAAGAGGCAGCCGGCCCCGGAAGCCGAGAAGCAGGCGCTCATGAGGTTCATGCGCCAGGCGTAGCCGCCGATCCTGACGATGCCGGCCCACACATGGCCCATGAGGACGAACAGCGGCGTGCCCGGTGGATGCGGCACGCCGAGCACTTTTGCGGCGGTGATGAATTCGCCCGCGTCCCACAGCGTGACGGTGGGCGCCAGCGTGATCACATAACCGATGAGGACCAGGAGGGCGACACCGGCGGCCTCCCGGTAGGGCGGCTTAGCTGGCAGGCTGCGTCACGCGCTCGCCGCCTTCCAAATGCGAGACGGCGCCCGAGAGAAGATCGCGCACCTGCTGCGGCGTGAGATGACGATAGAGGAGGCCGTGGCTCGCGACCGAAATCGTCGAGGTCTCTTCCGAGACGACGAGGACCGTGGCGTCGGTCTCCTCCGACAAGCCGAGCGCCGCGCGATGCCGCGTACCGAGCGATTTGTCCGCAACCTTGAACTGCGTGAGCGGGAGCACGCACCCCGCGCCGATGATCTGGTCCCCGCGGATCAGGATCGCGCCATCGTGGAGCGGCGAGTACGGCGTGAAAATCGTCGTCAGCAGGTCGGCCGAGACTTTCGCTTCCATCGGCACGCCGGTCGTGATGAACTCCTCGAGCCCGATATCGCCTTCGACGGCGATGATGGCTCCGGTCCCGGCGCGCGACAGGCGGTCCAGCGCTTCCGCGATCTCTTCGGCCACCGATTGCCGGTCGCCGCGTGAGAACGCACGCATGAACCGCGATTGACCGAGCCGGGCGAGCGCGTTGCGCAGCTCCGGCTGGAACACGACCACCGCGGCAAACGCGCCGTACGTGAAGATGACGCCCAGCAGCGTGCTGATCATCGTGAACTTGGCGAACACGGCCACGAAGTAGGTCAGCGACAGAATCACGAGGCCGATCACGATCTGCAGCGCGCGTGTGCCGACGAGGAACAAGAGGAACTTGTAGATGACGAAGGACACCAGCAGGATCTCGAACAGATCCGGCCACAGCCGCGGCGAGAGGAACTTGAAGGCGTCTACGTTCACGTTGGAGTCGTCGTAGCACTCGCCAGTGCAAGGGCTTCGCGTGTCAACGCGACATCATGAACCCGGAACAGCCGTGCTCCCCGCTCCCAGGCGAGGGCGCAGCCAACGGCGGTCGCGCGATCGCGATCCTCCACGGGGCGCCCAGTCGCGGCGCCCAAGAACCGTTTCCGCGACAGGCCGACGGCTACAGGATAGCCCAGCGCGACAATCGTTGCCAGTTCGTCGAGCAGACGAAGGTTCTGGGTCGCCGTCTTGGCGAAGCCGAATCCGGGGTCGAGGACGATCCGGTCCCGGGAAACGCCCCGCTCTTCCGCCTTTGCCGCCATTGCCGCCATCTCGCTCGCCACCTCGGCGGCAACGTGCCCATACTTGGCCAGGTCGTCCATCGTATCCGGCGTGCCGCGCATGTGCATCAGGATGACGCCGGCCTGGGCGTCGCGCGCCACCGCCGGCAGCCCGGCATCGAAGTGCAACCCGGAGACGTCGTTGATCACGGCCGCACCGGCATCGAGCGCCGCCCGCGCGACGTCGGCCTTCCGCGTGTCTACGGAGATCGGGCCGACCCCACGTTTGGCGAGTCCCGCGATGACGGGAACCACACGTGCGATCTCTTCCTTGACGGGGACTGGCGCGGCGCCGGGACGCGTGGATTCCCCACCCACATCGAGCAGGCGCGCGCCGTCCGCCGCGAGCTGTGCGCCGTATTCGATGGCAGCAGCAACTGACGGCAGATGGCCACCGTCCGAAAACGAGTCTGGCGTGACGTTGACAATGCCGATGATCACGGGCTTTTCGAGCGACAGCTCGGCCCCGCGGATCGCCCAGGAGCGCGGCGGCTCGGCGCGCGCCGCGAGCAGGCGGGCCAGGGCGGGCGCGAGCCGCGCGAGCTCCGCCGGCGCGCGGTCGTAGCG
>JBKPDZ010000038.1:0-7573 GCA_046728135.1 Gemmatimonadota bacterium
GTCGTCGCAGTCCTCAACGCCGATGCGCTGCTCATCGTGCTGGTGCAGCCGGCAACGAACGTAGGCGCCCTGCTGTTCGATCTTCGCCGACACCGCCCCGCCATAGCTGGCCTGTTGTAAGCGGACGGCCGGCCCGTGGCTCCCCCCTCCAGCTCCACGCGGCATCTCCTTGTCGTCGATGACGAGCCTCATATCGGGCTTGTGCTCCGCCCGTTCCTCGAGCAGCTCGGCTACAGCGTGAGCGTCGCGAAGACACTCGACGAAGCGCGCGCTGCGCTGCGCGCGGCGCCGCCGACCGATGCGCTGCTGCTGGATCTGCATCTCCCCGACGGGTCCGGGCTCGACTTCCTGCGCGACCTCCGCAGCCAGGGCCGGACCGCCCGGCTGCCCGTGCTCGTGCTGACGGCTGAAGGCGAGGACCGCATTTTGCGCGAAGCGCGCCGGCTCGGGGCGGCCCTGGTGACCAAGCCGTTCAGCCCGACGAAGCTGAGCCAGCGCATCGCCATGATGTTCGGCGATACGCAGCCTCCCCAGCGCCCCCCGGAGCCGGCATGAGCACGTGGGCCGCGATTCTCGCCGGTGGATCGGGCACACGGTTCTGGCCGCTCTCGACACCGGAGCGACCCAAGCAGCTGCTGCCGCTGACCGGGGATCGCCCCCTCCTCGCGCATGCCGTGTCGCGCTTGCAGGGGCTGGTGCCGCCGGAACGCATCCTGATCCTCACCGGTCCGTCGCTGGTGGAGCGCGTCGCCGCCACCGTCCCCGAAGTACCGCAGCCCAACATCTTCGCCGAACCCCGTGCCGCGTCGACCGCGCCGGCGCTGGCGTGGGCCGCGCACTGGATCGCAAAGCACGATCCGGGCGGGCAGATGCTGTCGCTGCACGCCGACTGGGCCGTCGGCGACGAGCGCGCGTTTCGTGCGGCCGCAACACACGCGCTCGGCGTCGCGGCCGAGCAGGACGTGCTCGTGACGGTCGGCATCAAACCGACGCGGAACGAGACCGGATACGGGTACATCGTGCCGGGCAAGCCGTCGGGCAGCGCGCGCAAGGTGAAACGATTCATTGAAAAGCCGAGTCCCACGCGGGCAGCATTGCTCCGCCGGCGCGGCGCACTGTGGAACAGTGGGCTGTTCGCCTGGAGCGCCGCCCGCTTCCTGGGCGAGGCGGGCGCGTACGCCAAGGAGCTCGCCCCCGGATGGACAGCGCTCACCAATGGCGATGCACCGCGCTTCTTCGCCGCCGTGACGCCGGTCGCCGTGGATGTGGCCGTGCTGGAACGGACGCCGCGCCTCGCGGTCGTGGCCGGGACATTCGCCTGGGACGACATCGGCTCCTGGGACGCGCTGCTCCGGATTCGCCGCCGCGACGCGCGCGGCAACGTCACCGTCGGTCACGTCACGCTCGGGGACGACGTCAAAAACTCCGTAATCTGGGCGGAAAACGAGGCGCTTGCGGTGGTCGGCGTCGAGGACATGGTGGTCGTCCACGCCAACGGGCACACCCTGGTCATGCCGACCGGACGTCCGGACAAGCTGAAAGCACTGGTGCAGAGCCTGTGACGCACGCTCTGTATGTGCTCGATCCCGATCCCAGTCCGGCCTGGATGCCGTTTGCCGGGATCCGACCCCTGTGTGAGCTGCGGGCGGGCGCGCATCTGGTGCGCGAGCGCTGGGAGATGTTCGTCGGCACGGAAGCATCGGCGATTTTTGCGCTTCCCCACCTTGCGGGGTTTCCCGAACCGGGCGTGCCGCCCGTCGAGAGGCGGCGGACGGTGAACGGACCCGCCGTGATCGGATCCTCTACGTTTGCGCCGCGCGGGCTCGCGGGACCATTTCCCGATGCGCCAGCGCGGCTGACGCATGAAGGCATCACGGTGGGGTGGTCGGTCCCGCCGGGAACGACATGGAGCGGGCCGGTGGCGCATGCGCAGGCGATGAACGTGGCAGGCGTCGTGCTCCGTGGCGTGCATGATCTGGTCAGCGCGCTGGAGCAGCTGCTCAGGGACGATCTGGTCAGGTTACTCGGCGACTCCGACGCCGTGCCCAGAGGCTCGATCGTACTCGGCGACCCGACCTGGATCACGGTGCGCGAGGCCGCGATCGAGCCGGGCGTCGTGTTCGACACGCGCAACGGGCCCATCGTGCTGGAGAGCGGCGTCGAAGTCCGCTCTGGTATGCGACTCGAAGGTCCGCTGTGGGTTGGCGCGAATACCCGGCTCGTGGGCGGCGCGATCCGAAACTCGGCGATCGGCCCGTGGTGCGTCGTGCACGGCGAGGTGTCCACGTCCGCGTTCCTCGGCTATTCCAACAAGAGTCACCACGGCTTCGTGGGGCATTCGGTGCTGGGCAGATGGGTGAACTTCGGCGCCGGCACGACGACATCGAATCTCAAAAGCACCTACGGCTCGGTCCGGCTGCAGGTGGCGGGGACGAAGGTGGAAACCGGACACCAGTTTCTGGGTAGCTTGTTTGGCGATCACGCCAAGACCGCCATCGGGATGCTGTTCGATGCCGGATCGGTCATCGGTCCCGGTGCCAGCGTGTTCGATGGTGTGCGAGCGCCAAAATACGTCGCGCCCTTCGCTTGGGGGGGGGCTTCATCAAAGCGGATGACGTCGCAAGGTTTCCTGGCTACCGTCGAGCGCGTATTGCCCCGGCGCCACGTTGACGTGACGGACGCGATGCGAGCCTACTTGCAGCGCTCCTACGACTTCCTGATCACGTGACCGACTCCCAGCAGCGCTATCGCCGGCTCGGCAAGTACGAGCTGCACCAGCTCCTGGGTGAAGGCGCGATGGGCATCGTGTGGAAGGCCTACGACACGGTACTGCGCCGCTACGTCGCGTTGAAGCTCCTGAGTTCGAGCTTCCGCAAGACAAAGGACATGCAAGAGCGGTTCCTGCGCGAGGCGCGGGCGGCAGGCGCGATCCAACACGCCAACATCGTCACGGTCTACGACCTCGGCGAGTCGGAGGGCCAGCTCTACATCGCGATGGAGCTGGTCGAGGGCCGCGATCTCTCCGACATGATCGCCTTGCGGGATCCGCTCGCGCTGGAGCGCAAGCTTGATATCACGATGGAGGTGCTCGCCGGACTCCACTTCGCCCACCAGCGCGGCGTGATTCACCGCGACGTGAAACCGTCCAACGTCCGCGTGATGCCCGACGGGCGCATCAAGATCATGGATTTCGGGATCGCGCGGCTGCAGAAGGCGGACGCGACCGGGTCGGGGGCGATCGTCGGAACGCCGACCTACATGGCGCCCGAGCAGATTACGAACGGCGCAATCACCCCCGCTACCGACGTGTTCTCGGTCGGCTGCCTGCTGTACGAGTTGCTCTGCTACCAGCGGCCGTTCGAAGCGGAATCGGTGCACGGCGTCCTCTATCAGGTGCTGACGACCGAGCCACGTCCCCTGCGCACGGTCGCTCCCTCCATTCCTGCCGCGCTCGAGCGCGTCGTCGCGAAGGCGATGAACAAGGTCCCGCACGAACGCTATGAGTCCGCCGGCCAGATGATGTCCACGCTGCAGCAGATCCGCGCGGCGCTGTCGGGCGCCGACGAAGAGGCGACCCAACCGCTCGGCCGCTGGACGCCCCTGCCCCGGCCCATGCTGAAACTGATCACGCATGCGTCGATGCGGGCGCGACTGGCGGTGCTGGGCGCCCTGGCCGCGGTCGTGGTGCTCCTCCTCTACGCGCCAGGCCCGCCAACCGAGGACCGCGGTGCCGCAGCCGCCATCCCGCCGCCGCCCGCGCAGCCCCTCGGCGGCGGAACGGGAGGGCTCGCCGCGCCCCCGCCCCCGCCAAAAACCGCTCCCGTCTCGCTGGCGGTGAGCTCGCGACGGGACTCCGCACTGGCCGCGCGCGATCGCGCGGTTGCGGCGGGGGCGCAAAAGAACAGCGTCCCCTCGCTCGTGCTGGCGCAAACGATGATGGAAACATCGGATCGTGCCTTGCAGCGCGGCGATCAGTCGCTGGCGCTGCGCGGCTATGTCGAGTCGGCGCAGCGGTACTTACAGGCCCGCGATGAGGCGCGCGCCATGGAGCGCGAGGCGGCGCACATGATCCAGCGCGTGACCCCCGTGGTGCAGGCCCTGCCCGCCGGGCGCGCCGCTGCCAATGCCGGCGTCTTTCTCGCGCGCGCCGAGTCGCTGCTGCACGAGCAGGACTTCACGCTCGCCAAGGTCGCCGCGCAAAGCGCCGAGCAGATTGGCATCGACGCCGGGATCGCGCCGCCGAGCACCCAGCCGGCCGATCCCCGGAGCGCGATCGACGTCTTACTGGACGATCTTGGCCGCGCTCTGGCCAGCCAGCGCATCGCGAATCTGCGCGTGCTCTATCCCGGTCTGACGGAGGAGGAGCGGCACAGTTGGGAAGCGTTCTTCCGCGAGTGGAATCAGATCACCGCGAAGTTCACGGTGGAAGACTTCAAGACGCAGGGCGCGAGCGCGACCGGCAACGTGCGTGCGCTGTTTCAGTACGTGCCGGCGCACGGCGGCGCGCCGCGGATGGACCGGCGCCGCTTCGCGATGCGATTTGAGAAGAAAGACGTAGGCTGGCGGCTCGCGGCGGTTACGGAATTGAAATGACCGCTACCACGCCCGCTGATTCGGCGCGGGCGGGTCCGGAATGGTCAGCGTATCCGGACGGGCGGTCGGCGGGCCCACGCGGCGCAACGTCACCGGCTTCTGCAAGTCCCCACCACTGATCGTCAGCTTGTCGCCGGCGAGCTTCATGCCGTAGACCTGCCAAACACCGTCGCCGAGCGTAATCCATAAACTGTCACCGACCACGCGCCAACGCGCGACGTCCTGGCCGAACTGCGCCGAGCTGTCGCTCCGCACCATGATGTGACGGACTTCATCACCGGCGCGCGCCTGCCAATCGCCGGTGAGTCGCACGGGCGCCTGCGACGCGGTGAGCGCCACCGCGACGATCGACAGCACTTTGCTCATGGCACCAATTTTAGCGGGATCTATTGGGCTTTTACAGCGGGCTCCGCCACGATCGCCACCTGGCCTTCCCACTGCCGCATCATGCGCACGAACGCGCCGCACAACTCCGGATCGAACTCGAGGCCCTTGCGCTCATCCAAATAGCCCAGCGTCTTCTCGAACGACCACGCCTCCCGATACGGCCGCCGCGTGCGGAGCGCGTCGTACACATCGCAGACATGCACGAGCTTGCTCGCTTGATGACAGTCCCGCGGGTAGTGCAGCACTGGGTAGCCCCCGCCGTTGATCATGATGTGATGCTCATAGGCCACGACGACGGCGAGATCGAGGTCTTCTTCGGTCTCGAGCAGCAGGCGCGCGCCTGCAGCCGGGTGCTCGTTCATGAGCGCTCGTTCCTCGTCGGTCAGTTTCCCGGGCTTCGTGAGCACTTCGAGGGGAATCTTGATCTTGCCGATGTCGTGCAGCAGCCCAGCGACGCCAAACGCGCGCACATCCCCGGCCGACAGGCCAAGAAACTCCGCCAGCGCCATCGACAGCACGGCGACGTTCATCGAGTGCGTCGTGGTGTATTGGTCGAATTCCTTCAGTTGCAGCAGCGGTAACATGATCTGCTTGTCACCGTGCATGGCCACGGCGAGCGAGCGCACGACCGCTTCCGCCTCCGCGAGGGGAATTGCGCCGGTGGATTGCACCTCGCCCTGCAGCCAGCGCAACGTATCCACTTCCTCGCCCAGCGAGAAACTGATTGTGGCGGTAGGGAGGGACTCGGGGGTGACCTCCATCTCGCCCTTCAAGCCAACCGCTCCGAACCGGATGCTGCTGCGGCGCATCTGCCGCGCTTCCGTGCTGATGACCGACAGCGTGATCCGCGCCAGCACCTCGTCGAGAAATCCTTCGAAGTCCTCGCGGCTCACCCGATTCTCGAACTCGAGGCGCTGGATGCCGGCCTGTGCGAGCCGCTTGCCCCAATCCCATGCCTTCAGCTCCCGCAGCGGCAGCCGCCCGAACACGACCTCGTCGCCGAGGAAGGTAAAGAGCGGACGCTCTGTGTCCGCCTGCAGATCCCGGATTTGCTGGTAGGCGGCGTCCAGGGCGCGCTCCCGCGCCGGGTGTCCGTCGCGATACAGCGCCATTGCGGCGAGCGCCTGCGCGAACGCGTTCAGAAACCGGGCAGGATCGCCGCTCATCGGCGTACCGCCGCATTGCGGATGTCGGGATCTTTGGACTCGGCAGCCAGGGCGAGCACGGCCGCCGCGCGAGCCTCGCCGCGCCAGCTGGCGGTGAGAGCCATCAGCGCTGCCAGCAGTTCGAGTGAGCGCGCGGCGATTCTCTTCCGGCCCAACCAATTCGTGCCACCGTCGACGAGCGACAACAGCGTGTTCAGCGCCGCGGGATGATGCAGGCGCCCCAGAATCTTGATCGCGAGCACGCGCACCTCAGAGGCCGCCGTGGTTTCCATGGCGATCTCGGTAATCAAAGGCAACACCGCCGGGGGGCAGTCGTCGAGCGCCACGGTCAGGCCGAGTCGGACGGTGCGCGGGTCAGCGTCGCGCAGCGCGGCCACCAGTGCTCGCTCCCGCTCCGCCGGCACCTTGAGCGCGACCTTCAACGCTTCGCGTCGAACCCGGGCGTCTTCGTGGGCGATGTAGGCCGCGGCGGAGAAACCTTCCGGGACGGCGGGCAAGCCGTCGAGAATCAGCAACAGATTGCGGGTGACGTACCACGGAATGTCACGCGCGAGGCGCGTGGCGATGGCAGGACCAAGCTCGCGCGGCGCGCGCGTCAGGCGATCGAGCAGGCCGCGGCGTGTCGTCCGGGATTCCGAGGCGCCGAGCACATCGAGCAACGGCTCGAAGGCATCGACGGGCAGGCGCGTTAACACACGGTCCAGTGCCGCAAAATCGGGCGGCTCCGTATTCGCGAGCTGGCGGACGACGTCCGGCGACGTCACGCGCGTCCAAAGCGGGGCGACGTCGGCTCGAACCGGGGCGCGCGACGGAGACGCATCGGCCGAAGCGACGAGCACATCCACCAGCTCGCCGACATGGTGCTCGGCAACGAGTCGCTCCACCGCGCGCCACGCCGCGAACCCCAGCGTGCCGGTCTCGAGCGCCGTCTGCACGATGCGCAACGGCTCGGCGGCCTGGGTCCCCTGCTTGCGCGCACCTGCGCTCGGCGACGCCGCAGCCATTTTCTCCAGCGCCTGTCCGTATGCGTCAGGATTCGGATCTTCCAGCGTCCATCCCCGCAGCAGATCGCGCACCTGCTCCCGCAACGACTCGTCCGCCTGGGCGCGCGCCTCGGCCGTCCCGTGCTCGGCGTGCTGCGCCAACTTCGACAGCATCCGCACCAGCGGCTCGGACACCGCCTTGTGGGAGGCGTCCGCCATCGCTCGGACGATGTCGAGCACGGCGTCCACCGCCAGCCCATGCGTCGCGTCGATCGCAAACTTGGTGCGTTGCGCGCTGTCGCCACCCATCTCGATCAGCCGGCGCAGCGTCCCGGGCTGCAGGGCGCCGACCAGCTTCGATGTGCGGCGCCGTAGTGCCGCCGCCTCGGCACCCCCGGCGTGCTTCAACTCGTCCGCGATCTGCAGGAGGTAACCCACGATCAC
>JBKPDZ010000039.1:0-23360 GCA_046728135.1 Gemmatimonadota bacterium
CCCTCGGGATCATATCCATCTCCATCGTGCAGCAAGACGATCGCACCCGGTCGCAGACTCTTCCGCACTCGTCTCCTGATCTCTTCGACTCCTGGTTTGGCCGTGTCGAACACGCCGAAGGTCCACCCGAATACCGTGTAGGCGAGCTCTCGCGCGGCCGCGCGCAGGTATGGGCTCCGATATCCGTGGGGAGCGCGAAAGGCGCGCGGCCGCTCGCCCGTCGCCCACTCGATCGCGGTGTGCGCCACCTCGAGCTGATGCCGCAATCGCTGCCGGCTCGCGAAGTGCAGCTTCACATGGTTGTGCGTGTGGTTGCCGACCAAGTGGCCGGCGCCGGCCACGCGACGCGCCAGCTGAGGGTAGCGCCGCACGTGATCCCCGACCATAAAGAACGAGGCGGGCACGCGCTCGCGCTCGAGCGTCTCGAGGATCGCGTCTGTCGCCCACTCGTTCGGGCCGTCGTCGAACGTGAGATAGATACGCCGCTGCCTCGGCCCGCGCTCGACGGAGGGGCCGAAGAACAGATCCATCCCCATCATCCGGTCACCCGCCGGTAGACGGCCAGCACGCGCTGCGCCACCAGCGGCCAGGCATGCCGTTCGGCGACGCGCCGGCCCTCCTGTGCCATTGTCTCGCGCCGCCCGGCATCGTCGATCAACCGATTCACCGCGTTGCCCCAGGCTGCGGGATCGCGGGGCGGCGCGAACACCGCCTGCGACGGTCCGGCGACGTCGCGAAAGGCCGGAATGTCCGATGCGATCAGCGGCGTGCCGCACGCCATCGCCTCGAGCAGCGTCACACCAAACGAGGCGCGCGTCGTCGGACAGACGTAAACGTCGGCGGCGCGGTAGTAGTCAGGCCGATCGCCGTTGGCGTAGCCCGCGAAGTGCACGCTCGCCCCGAGCGGCCGGGCGGCCCGCTCCATGCGCGCGCGCCACGGCCCGTCGCCGACGACGGTCAGTTTCGCAGCCGGATGACGCTCGAGAATGCGCGGCATCGCCGCGAGCACGGTGCCCAGATCGTTGCGCGGCTCGATACGGCCGAGCCACAGCAGTCGGGGCGGGCGCGCCGCGACGCGTGCGCCGGCCGGGAGAGCAGGGCGGAAGAACGTCGTATCCACACCGTTGGGAATGATCTCCCACGGCGCGGTGACATAGCGCGCCATCGCGTCACGCGCGGCGCTGCTGACGGCGATTGCGGCGGCGTGCTTATCCAGCATCTGCTGGAACGGGCGGCGCAGGAGGCGAAGTCCGATCGAGCGCGGGAACCAGGTATGAAATGTCGCGACGACGGGAATGCCAGCCCGCCACGCCGCGCGCGGCGCGACGATGCCGAGTGTGGGATTCAATCCTCCGTGCACATGCACGAGGTCGAACCGCTCTTGGCGGAACAGCGCCTCGAGCTGGGCCGTGAGCCGCCAGCCCACGGTAATTCGTGCGACTCCTCCATTCGCGTAAATCACGAGGCTCGCCCCGATGCGCCGCACGTCGGGGTGCTCGGCGTGCTCTCCATCCCCCTTCATCTTGGAGGTCACGATAGTCGTGGCATGACCGAGACCATCCAGCTCGCGCGCGAGATGGTGCACATGCTCCGGCACGCCGCCGAGCTGCGGATAGTAGTCCTCCGCGACGAGCGCGATGCGCAGCGGCGTCACCGGGGGGGCACTCGCTGCGCCATACGTTCGACCGCGGACACCACCGCTGCGGGACGCTCTTCCTGGAGGTAGTGGCCGGCGCCCCGCTCGCTGTCCACCGCGAACGAGGCGAGCGCGTGCTTCATGAACGCGACTTCCTGCGGCGGCACGTCGCCGTCGTGGTGCGCGGTGCCGACGACCAGCGTCACGGGGCACGCGATTTCGCGGAGGTGCGGGCCGAGTTTTGCCGGCTCACGTGCATGCGACATCGCCAGGAATGCCCTGAGTGTCGCGTTGAAATCGCGCGCTTCACCGAGTGTATAGCCCATGACGACGCCGTCGGTCACCCACGACGGGTCGCCGGAAGAGTCGAGCAGCATGCCGCGAATCTTGCGGCGAATGAGGTTGATCCCCCCGAGCACCTTGATCCACGGCACGTAGCGCATCGCGCTTCGGAAGCCCGGGGTGGTCGCCTCCTCCGTCGGCCCGCCTTCGAGCGACACGATGCCGCGCACGAGGTCAGGTCTGTCGAGCGCGAGCCGGAACGCCATCGCTGCGCCGAGCGAATGGGCGAGCACGAGCACCGGCCCGGCGCCGAGCGAGTCGATCACCGCGGCCAGCCGGCGCGACTGCGCCGCCAGCGAGTAGTCGGCCTTGGGAGGCCGGCTTGAGAACCCGGTACCGAGTGGCTCGATGACGATTGGCCGGAAGCCTTGCGCCGCGAGCAGCGGCAGGACTTTCCGGAACGTGAACGCCGCTCCGAACAGTCCGGGAACGAGGGCGACCGGCCGGCCGTCACCCGGCCACGCCTCGACGTGCATCGTTTCCGCCGCCGCGACGACGACGTACGGATGCTGCGGGGAGGGGCCGGCTCCCAGCATCACGGAGTCTCGAGACGCGCGGCGGCGCGCGATGCGACCGTGTTCAGGTCGCCGCCCAGGGCATCCATCTCGCTTTGAAAGCGGCAGTCGAGGATCAAGAGTCCCACGACGTACGCGCCAAGATTCACGATGAAAATGATCGAGAAGATCAGCCGGTATGGCACCCAGATTCCGAAATAGAGGGCGAACCGTTTGACACCGGGGTCGAGCTTCGCTCGATCCACAATCGTGGTGAGCAGGAGCACGGCGACCGACGCGAGCGCCGCGAGTTTCAGCGACACGAGCCCGCCGACGGCACAGCCCAGAAAAATCACAATCTCCGATGCGCGATCGAGCCGGGTATCGAGCCGATGGCCGGCTGCGGAGCTGAGGCCGAACTGGCGCGCGATGCCGCCGTCGAGCGAGTCCAGCACCTGGCCGATCGCGACGAGCACGAGCGCGGGAACGACGCGACCGGTCGCGAACACGACGCCGGCCGCCGCGCTCACCCCAAACGCGGCCCAGGTCACCTGATCGGGCGAGAGCCCGAGGGTGACGTGCAGGAATCGCAGGACCGGGCGAATGCCGCGGTCTAAAGCGGAGCCAAGAACAGGAGCAAATTCATACATAGCAGCACCACGATGAGAATAGCTTCCTTCGTCTTATCGGAGACCCCAACTAGAAACCCCTGCGTGACCAGCGGCGAATATGGATACCACGGCATCTTTTCGTAGCCGACGCTGTAGTCCATGGCGAGGTGGATCAGGAAAAAGAGCGCGGGCACCCAGGTCCCCAGAAAGAAGCACAACGGGATGATCCACAACAGGGCCACCGGCTCCTGGAGTGACGTGCGCCAATAATACCCCAGTTGTCTGCGGCGACCGACCGCGCGCAAGTAAAAGGGAGCTTTGATGACATGATCGATGTCCACGCCGACGCCAAAGACGTACGCGAGCACGGCATCGCTGCCGGTGAGCTTGAAGACCCGCACACCGAGCGTCGTTGCGAGCGCGTGCGTGACGATGGTCATGATGAGGCAGACGCAACAGACGCCGCAGACGCCGCAGACGCACCAGGAGTCGCCCAGATCAGCAGCAACCCGGCCGCAATCCACGCAAAGTCCCGCACACGTCCGACAATCGCGGTGTAGAGGCCGAGCTGCGGATCGAGCCCGAACAGATTGAAGAGCCCATAGAAGGCCCCCTCCCGCGCCCCGATCTCGAACGGCACGATGAAGAGCAGGTTACCCGCGATCGCTTCCAGCCCGCCGATCGCGAACGCCTGGAGATAACCGAGCCGAACTCCCAGACTGGCGACGATCAGCACGATCTCGAGCATGAAAATGCAGCGGCTTATGTACTCGAGCACGATCGCCTGCACAAACCTCGCCGGTCTGCGGTGATAGAAACCGGTGATCTGCTCATCCAGCTCGATCAGCAGGGCCCGCCTCGGCTCGAGCCGCGCAGTCAGACGTCGCACGAGCGGCACCCTGCCCGTCCAATTCAGCATGCGTTCCAGCAGCCCACGGCGGTGGGCCGACAGGAAGAGCGCAATGATGAGCAGCAACGCCACACCGACAATGCCCAGGACGACCAGGACCGCATCCGGCGTATGGCGCGGCAGCAAGGCGAACGCGAGGCCCACCGCGGTGAGCCAGACGAGTACGTACGTAAGGGAATGCAGCA
Source organism: Gemmatimonadota bacterium (assembly GCA_046728135.1). Taxonomy (GTDB): domain Bacteria; phylum Gemmatimonadota; class Gemmatimonadetes; order Gemmatimonadales; family GWC2-71-9; genus 20CM-2-65-7. The sequence goes on from JBKPDZ010000039.1 coordinate 4,179, forward strand.
TCCGATGGAGAATGACCGATCCGGCAGCGCGTCGTTTGCCCAGCCACGGTGCCACGGCGACGGCGCGGAACGGCTCACCGCCCGCGTTGATGACCGGCGTGAGAAAATTGAGTGCGCCCGCGGATATCAGAATGGCGTAGGTACGCCAGTATGGGGGCCGCTTGAACTCTTCCATCGTGAGCTGCCAGGCGAGTGCGCTACAGGCATAGACCAGAGCGTAGAGCAGCACGATCGGAACGAACATGAAGCCGGTGCGCGCCGCGTCGGTGAGAAGCTGTCCTACACCGATCCGCGCGACGAGGTAGGCGAAGACGCTCGCGCCGAGGACAAAGAGCGCGATCTGGAGCAACCGACTCATGCGACTGCGGCGTACGAGGCCTCGAGCACCGCCGCGACTTGTGCAATATCGGCCAGCGGCCTGGCGCCGTCGCCGCTATCGAGCGTCGTCGCAAAATCGTGGAACAGCTCCGCAAACCATTTTGTGTACGAGGCCTTATCGAGGTCGGCGGTGTGGTCGAACGATTCCGTCTGGCCGTCGCGCTCGAGTGCCAGCATGCCGCCGCTCCACGTGATGCTGCCCCGCTCGCCGATGAAGCGGATCTCCGTCTCCCGGCGGCGCGCGGCCCACGTGAGAAACATCGTCGCCATGCGATCCGGGTAGTCGAACACGAGCTGCGCGGTGTCCTCGACGTCGTAGCCGCCGTGCCGCAGCCGGCCGGTCCAGGCGCGGACCGCTTGCGGTGGACCCGCGACGTCCAACAGCTCATACACGAGATGGGTGCCATGGTCGAGCAGCACGCCGCCACGCCCCGCGGCGCGACGCCCGCGCCACGGCACGTCGTCGGTGCCGGCGCCCGGATCCGCCGCGAGCCGATACACGCGAAACTCCGCCAGATACCAGCGTCCGATCACCCCCGCATCGAGCCACCGTTTGACGCGGCGCCACACCGGATTGAAGCGGTATTGGTGGCAGGGCATCACCACGCGACCGGCATCGAGCGCCGCCGCCGCCAGTTTGTCCGCCTCAGCCCGATTCACCGCGACGGGCTTTTCGCACAGCACATGGTAGCCCTGCGACAGGCCCCACAGCGACAGCGCGAGATGCGAGGAGGTCGGCGTGCAGATGTCCACGAAGTCGATCGGCCCCAGGTCCGCCAGCCGTTCGGGACGAGATAATAGAGGAAGACCGCCGAACGATGACGGCGCGTTCGGCGCATCGTCCACGATTCCGACGATCTTGAGCCGCGACGCCACCATCGGATCGGTCTGAAACGCGGGCAGATGGCCGGAGCGGGCAATGCCGCCGAGACCGACGAGAACGCCGCGATAGACGCGAGCGTCAGGCGAGCTGGGGCGGGGCATGGAATTTTGGCTCGCGCTCGTGCGCGAGAATGAGGACGATGAGCACGAGATTCAGCGGCCCGACCACAATCCAGCAGTAGGCGGCCGGCCAGTGCGGCACGGCAGTCAGCGCGAGCAACACGAAGCGAATGTTCTGCGCGATCCATGCGCAGCCGCGCACCACCCAACGCTGCCGCTCGGCCCACGAGCGCCGGAGCGACTCCGGCACCTCGCGGCCGGACAGCGCGCGCGCCAGGGCGGTCGTGCGGGGGAACAGCCACGCCTGGCGGCGCGTGTAGTCGCCGTAGATCCAGGAGGTGATGCGCTCCCAGAGGGATTCGCCACCCGGCGCGGCTTGCTCCGCGACGTCGAGCTCGTCGCCTTTCCCGACGGCGAACCGCAGGTACGCCTGGCGGATAAAATCCGCCGCCGCCGCCTGGTAGGAGTGCGAGAACAACGCCGCCATCGCAAGCGCGGCGCCGCGCCAGCCCCACGCCCCGGCATACAAGCGCGCCGCGAGGTGCCCGTACAGACTCACGAAGCGGCCGCTGTCCGCCAAGCCGTCGAGCACTCTGCCCATGCGGGTGGACGTGCCGCGCATGCGCGCGAGCTGCCCGTCCACGCTGTCCAGCACATCGGACAGGATGAACAGCAAGACGCCCACCGCATTGACCGCGGCCGACCGATACCAGAACAAATGGCCGGCGAGTATCCCCAGCACGAGACTCGCGAGCGTCACGGCGTCGGGCGAGATCCGGGTCGGCAGGAGCGCGTTCGCGATCCGCCAACCGACCGGCCGGAAGAACCGGCGGTCCGCCCACTCCTCTACGACCGGGCCCTTATCGGCGTACACGCGAGCTGGCCTCTTCGAGCACGGCCTTCATGGTGGCGAGGGCCTCCATCGCCTGCTCTGGGGTGATCACGAGCGGCGGGTTGATGCGCACTTCGGGGTTGTAGATCATCGCGATGACGCCGCGCGCGAGCAGCGTGTCGAAGATCCAGCGTGTGAGCTTTTTGTCGAGCAACTCCCGCGTGCCGGGCACCACCAGATCCATGCCGAGCATCAGGCCGCGGCCGCGCACGTCGCTGACGATGGGAATCTCGTCTTCCCAGGAGCGCATTTCCTCGAGCATCAACGCTCCTGTTCGACGACTGTGTTCGACGAGTTGTTCTTCTACGATTGTTCGTATTGTCACGTGCGCCGCCGCCGCCGCGAGCGGATTGCCGCCGTAGCTCGACGAGCTCCCGCTCGGATTGGCCCAGGGCTTGGCGAACGCGATGGGCTCGCGGATCACGATGCCGCTGACCGGGAACCCGCCGCCGAATCCCTTGCCGACGAGCAGCACATCGGGCACGACGGCGTCGTGCTCGATCGCGAACATTTTGCCGGTCCGCCCGAAGCCGGTGATCATCTCGTCACAGATCAAGAGCGCCCCGATCTCAGTGGCGAGCGCGCGCAGCTCGCGCAGGTAGCCGGCCGGCGGCACGACATTCCCCGCAGTCCCCTGCACCGGCTCGACGATGATCGCGGCGATGTCGTTCGTCGTTTCGAGCGCGATCTTGGAGCGCAGAAAATCGACGCAGTGCCACTGGCAGGATGGAAACGTCTTGCCGAATGCGCAGCGCGCGCACGACGCGTACGGGCTCGAGTAGTTGCCCGGGGCGAGCGGCCCCAGGCCATGCTTGAAGCTGCCGGAGAGGAGCGGCAGCACGCCACCCGTCTTGCCATGGAAACCGCCCCAGAAGCCCATGATCTCGCGCCGGCCCGTAGCCGCTCGCGCGAGCCGCACGGCCGCCTCGACAGCCTCCGCGCCGCTCGAGTAGAGCTGCGTGCGATTCAAGTCGCCGGGCGCGAGCTCGGCAATCAGTTTCACCAGGGCGGCGCGATGCTCTGAGGTGAAGCTCCCCACGTGCACGCGCTCGAGCTGCTTCGTCATTTCCGCGACGTAGCGCGGATGCGCGTAGCCGAGGCTCGCGACACCCACGCCGGCGAGCAGATCGACGTAGCGATTACCGTCGATGTCCCACAGGAGCGCGCCTTCGCCCCGGTCCATGCAGAGCTTGCTGAACAGCGCCACGCTCTGCGTGCCGGGGGCGAGGTACTGCGCCTCGAGCTCGAAGACGCGCTGTGATTCTGACTGTGTGATGAGATCGATCATCGCTGGTTTCCGTTCGAGGCTTTTTCGTCGATGTAGGACGCGATCGCTTCTGCGGCAGCGACGCGCACGGGCGCGAATGACGGCCAGTCGTTAAGGTCGATGAGGACCGGCGCGTCAGGCTCGGGGAAGGCGACGTCGCCGCCGAACACCTCGAGTCCGACGACGCGCGCCGCCGCGAACACCAGCTCCTTGAGACTCTGCTCGCAGATTTCCACCCGGCCTGGATCGGCAGCGTACCATGAAAAGAAGCGGCCGTCGGCGACGGCGTAGAACTTCACGATCGGCCCGCCGACATGCGCCTGCAACGCCACGCGTGATACACCCCGCCGCGCGAACACCGCGATCGCGTCCGTCACGCCCGCTTCTTTGGCCGCCACGACGTCGGCGCTCGTCTCCGCGTGCACGTCGCCGCGCTTGACCCACACCGGCCGGCCGTCGCCGTTCAGTTGATGCACCAGCGGCAGCAGCGACTGCGGGTCGTCGGTCGAGACGATGAGGGTGCGCGGGAACGCGAGGCCCGCAGCCGCCATGTGATTGACCAGGCGGTGCCGGTGGCAATTGAGCACGCTCTCCGGCGGATTGACCGCCAGCGCTTCACGCGGCACGAGGTCGAGCAGGCGCTCCGATGCGGCCGGTCCCTGGCACATGTTCACGTACAGCTCGGCCGCGGGCAGCCGGCCCGCCGCGACTTCCCCTTCGCCGGCGCGCGACGCCTGCCAGCCCCGTCGCTCCAAAGCGGCAACGGTGTCGTCGAGAATGGCCGTATCGTTGTGGCGATGCACCGTGGGCGAATACGTCGGACTGCGATACAGCGCGACGAGACGTTTCATGACGAGGGCGTAGCGGCCAGCCACCGTTGGGCCGCTTCCAGGTCGCTCTTGTGATCGAGATCGATGATCTTTGCCACCTCGACGGTAGTGATCGGCGCCCGCACGGCGATCAGCAGCTTGAGAAATGCACGCATCCGGTTCTGCGACGCCACAGCCACGCTCGCGAGCCGGCGCGCGCCGGGACTGAAGCCGTACACGCCGCCAGTCACCACGACGGGGCGGGCGCCGTTGCTCGGGGTATCGGCGATGTCGACGGCGCGACCCGCGGCGTCCCGCGCGACGTACACCGGACGCTCGTCTTCCACGAACGGAGTCACCGCAAGCACCGCAAAGGACCCGGCGAGAAGTTGCGCCGTCACGGCGGCGTAGACGAGCCGCCAGTCTGCGAGCGGCATCACGGTGTCGACCATCGTGCAGAGCACGGGGCCCGGCGGCACGACTGCCAGACCCGCGACCAGGGTATGGAGCGAGGACGGGGTGCGGCACGCGCGCACGACGATCGATTCCGGAGCCTCCACACGTACGCCCTCGCGAACCATGCAGGTGATCGATGCGCAGCCAACCCGATCAAGGATCTCGACCAGGTTGAGGATCTGCGGCCGGCCGCCGACCGGCACGAGCGCCTTCGGCGTGGCGACCCCGTCCGCGGCGAGACGGCTGCCCTCTCCGCCGGCCAGAATCAATCCGTGCGTCACGCGGCCAGCACCTCGGCCAACTCGGTGAGCGTGGTGAGCCGCACCGTCGGCAAGTTGGAATCGGGCGAGCGCGCGACCGGCGGCGCAAGCCACGCGGTCTGCATGCCGAGATTCGCCGCCGGCCGGATGTCGGCTTCGAAGTTGTCTCCGACCATCCAGACCGGCTTCTCGTTGGCGCCGCTCCCCAGCGACGCGAGCGCGTGCTGGAACAAGCGCGGGTCCGGCTTGGTCACGCCGACTCGTCCCGAGTCCGCGATGGCGGAGAAGTACCGCATCAAGTCCAGTTCCTCAAGGCAGGGTCCCAAATTGCCAGTGAAATTCGATACTACCGCAAGCCGATACGACCGCTGCAATGCGGCGAGCAGCTCCTGGTTGCGGCGAATAACCGCGAGGGAACGGCCGTGGAAATCCTCCACGATCCGCTCCCGTGACAGCCTCGGTCCGTCCGGAAGACGCGCCAGCACGAGCGCCGCCTGCAGATCCACCAGGGCATGAAATCCGAGCGAGCCGATTCCCGCCACACGCATGAGCGCTTGGTCGGACGCGCGAAACGCTTCATCGAATACCGAGAACGGCTCGCGCCCGCCGGCCGCCGTGTACGCCGCGTGGAACCGGACGCTCCAACGCACGCCATCGGCGTCGAGCGTGCCGCCGAAATCGAACAGCACCACACCGCGCACCTCTCCGTTTCAGGCAAGAGCGGTACCGCGGATCACATCTGCTATGTGACGCGAGGAACCAGACTTAAGAATTGACGACGGGGAACTGTGGCAATTCGCCCCACGCCAAATGGGGAGGTTCGGGACACCGGCGCTTACGCCGGCGTAGGAGTCTCCAGGTCCAGACGATACTCCTCGAGCTTTCGATACAGCGTCTTGCGGTCTAGGCCGAGCAATTCGGCGGCTCGCGATTTGTTGCCGCCGGCCTGCCGCAGCACCTCGAGGATGTAGAGGCGCTCCACGTCGCGCAGCGGCAGCGCCCGGTCCGCTGAGTCACCGACGAGCGACGCGGCCCGACTCGCTTCGCGAATGCGCACCGGCAAATCTTCCGGCCGCACTTCCTCGCCGGTTGTGACCAACGCCGCGCGCTGAATCGCATTCCGCAGCTCGCGCACGTTGCCCGGCCACGGATACGTCGTGAGCAGCGCCATTGCTTCCGGCGAGATGCGCCTCGGCCGCTGCAGATTCGCGGCGTTCTGCTCCTCGCCCTCTGCCGTGTCGCGTTGGAGGAAATGCTCGGCGAGCAACGGGATGTCGGCCGCGCGCTCCCGCAGCGGCGGCGTCGAGATGTGCAGCACGTTGAGACGATAAAACAGGTCGTCGCGAAATCGACCCGCCTGCACTTCGGCGTCGAGGTCGCGATTGGTCGCCGCGATCACGCGCACGTCGAGATTACGCGACTCGGTCGCCCCGACGCGGCGGACTTCGCCGTTCTCGAGCGCACGCAGCAGCTTGGGTTGAAGCGCGAGCGGGAGGTCGGCGATCTCATCGAGTAGCAGCACACCCCCGTCGGCCGTCTCGAACAATCCCGGCTTCGCGCGATCGGCGCCGCTGAAGGCGCCCTTCTCATGGCCGAACACCTCGGACTCGAGCAGCTGCTCCGGCAGGGCGCCGCAGTTCACGGCGACGAACGCGCCGCGACCCGACGCCTGATGAATCGCCCGCGCGACCAGCTCCTTGCCCGTTCCGCTCTCACCGGTGATCAGGACGGGGTGGCGCGATTGCGCCGCGCGCAGCACGAGCGCGAGCAAATCCTGAATCGGCTGGCTCGCTCCCAGAAACCCCGAGAGGCCCGCCATCGCGCTCCGGCCGAGGCGGGCCACCTCGCGACGCAGCCGGCTCTGATCGAGCGCGCGCCCCACCGCCAACAGCAGCTCCTGCGTGGCGATGGGCTTGGTGAGATACTCGTACGCACCCGCGCGTACCAGCTCGACGGCCGAGTCGATCGAGCCGAATGCCGTCATGACGATCACGTTCAGCTCAGGGCGTTGCCGGCGCAGCGCGCGCAGCAGCTCGGCGCCCGGCATACCGGGCATGATGAGGTCGGTGACGACGACGTCTGAGGGCGCCCCCTCGGCGATCGCGCACAGCGCCGATTCCGCCGTCGGGTGGCCGGTCGTGATGTGGCCGGCCGCGTTCAGCACCTCGACGAGAAACTCGCGCAGCTCGCCGTCGTCCTCGACGACCAGGACATGGTCAGACACGAGCCAGCTCCTCGGAGCGAACACCCGCGACGCGGTCCGCGCGCAGGATGACGCGGAACACGGCCCCGCCGTTGGGCTCATTCGCCGCCTCCAGCGTCCCGCCACATTCCTCGACGATGCTACGCGCCACGACCAGTCCCAACCCCGTCCCCGTCGGCTTGGTCGTGAAGAACGGCTCGAACAGATGCGGTAACGCGGGCACCGGAATCCCCGGCCCGGTGTCCGCCACCTCGATGTGAACGACATCGCCCCCCTCGGCACCCTCGGCCCCCTCGCCCCGCTCGGCCCCCCAGCCCCGGAGGACGATTGCGCGCGGGCGGTCGCGCGTCGGAGGCGCCGTCTCCAGCGCCTGCACGGCATTTAGCACGAGATTGACGAAGACCTGGTGCAGTAGATCAGAATCGCCGAGCGCGTGCAGCGGGCGTTCGAATTGCCGCTGCAGAGCGATACCGTTGCGACTCAGCTCGCCGTCAAGAAACTCGACCACACCGTCGAGGACGAGCGCGGCGTCCACGCGCCCGAAGCGCCGCTCCCGCCGCTGCCCTGAATCGAGCAGGTAGCGTACGATGGCGGTGATGCGCTCGATTTGACGCATGATGATGCCGAGGTTGCGGCGGCGTTCGGAATCTGGCGGCTCGTTTTCCAGGAGCAGGCCAGCGCGTCCGGAAATCACGTTCAGCGGGGCGGCGATGTCATGGGCCAGTCCCGCCGCGAGATTGCCGATCTCCGCCATCTTTTCGGTCTCGCGCAAACGACGCTCCAGGACGAGCCGCTCCTCGGCCTCGCGCATGATACGCGCGCGCGCCCCTTCCAGATTGCTCGCCATACGGTTGATCTCGTCCTCGAGCGCCGCCAACTCGCCGCCTTGGAGCAGCCTGGGCCCGCGCCCGTGCCGTTCGATCCGGTGTGCGAGCTCGCCCCGACCCAGCGCCCGTACGGCGCCGACGAAACGCTTCATCGGCTCCGCCACGAGGCGGCGCACGAGCCAGAGCGTCAGCACGGCGACGACGATGAGCAACGTGAGCGTATTGAAGAAGAATCGATCGCGCACCTGCGCTTGTTGCTGCTGCACGAACGACAACGGCTGCGCCACCTCGAGCGCGCCCGAAATCCGTCCATCAGGACCGTAAATCGGCCGGAGTACCGAAAACACGTCGTGATCTTCCAGCTCGCGCCGGAACGACACCGGCTTGCCGGTTGCGAGCACCTTGGCGAGCGATGCCGGGGGCGCAGGACTGGGGGTCGCGACGGAGTCCGACACGAGCAGCGGATTCCCGTGCCGGTCGTACAGCAGGATGGCGTAGATCTTGGGGTCGCTCGTGACCTGATTGATGACGCGACGGAAGTTGGCGCGCGTACTGTCCTGGAACGCATACCGCAGTGCGACGCCGAGCGCGGCGCCGTACGCGCCCATCTCCTGCTCCGCCTGCGCGACGAGCGTGTCTTCCCGCTCCGCCATCGACCAATACATGTAACCCACCATGACCACGGTCATGGTGGGGAGCAGGAAGAGCAGCAGACGCGTACTCAGTTTCACGGTGCCTCCGGCTGACTCAGCGCTGCGGGACCGCGGATCACGAGTCGAGCACTCCGGCGAGCTCGGGTAGCGTCGTGAGGCGAACCGTCGGGATCCCGGACTCGCGCGACCGCGCCATTACACCCGACGGTGCGAGCCACGCGGTCGACATGCCCAGCGCGGCAGCCGGACGAATGTCGGAGTCGAAGTTGTCGCCAACCATCCAGACCGGTCCGGCGCCGTGCCCCGGCCAGTTCAGCGCATGCTGAAAGAGTCGGGGGTCGGGCTTCGTGATGCCCACGCGTCCAGAGTCGGCGACGATCGAGAAGTACTGCATGACGCCAAGCTCCTCGAGGCAGACCTCGAGATTGCCGGTAAAGTTCGAAACGACACCGAGGTGGTAGGTCTCGTGCAGTCGTGCTAACAGCACTTCGTTGCGCCGCACCACCGCGCATGTCGAAGAATGAAACTGATCAGCGATGGCCCGCGGCGATAGTGCCGCGCCATCCGGAAGCCGGGGTAACAGCAGCTCGGTTTGAGCGTCGATCATCGCGCGGAACCCCAGCTTCGTTATGCCTGAGAACCGCTCGAGTGCTCGGTCCGATTCGCGGAAGACGCGGTCGAACGCCGCGAACGACTGTTTGCCTCCCGCTGCTCGATACGCGGCATGAAAACGCACGCTCCACCTTGCGCCATCCGCGTCCAAGGTTCCGCCGAAATCGAAGAGTACCAGCCCGCGCACTCGTGCCGACACCCCGCGTAAGGGAAAAAGAGTGTCTACGGGGGTGTTTCCCCCCAGAACGACCCGAAGAGGATGGGGGGAGTCACGGACTCTAGAGCGCTGTACGGGCTACCGGAAGATGGTGCCGGACATCAGGGCTAAGAGCGCGAGGACGCCAGCCAGCGTGGCGAAAACGACCTGCCGCCTCCGCAGTCCGGTGAACGATTCAGGCAGCTCGCCGCGCGCGTCCATCTCGAGTCGGCCCAGCCGAGCAGCGGTTGGGGTCACGACCCCAATGACCACTATGGCGCCGAGCAGGCCAAAGGTCTGCATCGCCATGAGCCAGGTTGGAACGGTCGCACTGCTGAAGTAGGGCACTGAGAGGACAACGCCACTGACGACCACGAGCACGGCCCCTGGACCGATCAGATTGCGGGCCACGACGCTCATCACCCGGTAGACCGCAAGGCGGTGGTCGGGCGGGAAGTACTTCGCCGTGATGCCGGCGAGCATCGTGGCCAAGCCGCCGCCCAGCCAGGCCACGAATCCCATGACGTGGAGGAAGAGCCAGAAGCCCCTCACGTGCGGCTCGAGACTTCCGGCAACGGCTGCCGTCCTGCGAATCCCGCCTCGAGCTCATGCCAGTGGGTAATTCGGTCCTCGCCAAACTTCCAGCACCACAGGATTTCCCGCTCATCGAGGCGCCCGTGGAAATCGACGAGCCCGAGATCAAAACCTTTGAACTCGCAGCCGATCTCCTCCAGCTCGCCGAGGAAGCCGTTGATCTTTGCCGCGACGGCATCGATCTGTGCTTTGAGAGCGATTTGCGATTGCGATTCCCCCCACTCGGGGCGGGCCTGCGCCGCGATCAGCTCATACTGGGCGACCAGATCCTTCCATTGCGGATAGACGGCCATGATGTCCTGCACGATGCGCCGCACTAAGGGGAGCGTGCGGTTGGCTTCGGCGAGGGTGAAGAACTTGTGGCCCACTAACTCACCACGATTCCCTGGATTTCTTCGGGGTGGGGGATGAAGCCCACGACCTTCTTGTCGCCATTCAGCACGACGATAGTCGACCGCACATGATGATCCGTGGCGTCGAGCTGCTTGATGACCTTGAACCCCTTGAGCTCGGTCTCCGGTCTCACCACAGGAGTATCGGTGCGGGCATGGTCGGCGGCGGAACAGTCGGTGGGGTCATGTCCGGCACCAACGCACCGCGCCACGATATCGCGATCTGAAATCGTGCCCATGTAGTGCCGCTCTTTCGGATTATCGACGACCGGCACGACCGAGATGTTCTTGATCCGCATGAGCGCGGCAACCTCGGCGGACGTTGCCCCGGCGGCGGCGACGACGGGATCGGCTATCATCACTTCCGATGCTCGCATGGGGCTATCCTAAGGCTTTTTTCGTAGCCTGGTAACCCATCTCGACGTACTCCTGCACCCGATCCACCGCAAACGTAGCCTCGCGCTCGGCCACCGCCCGCACGTAGATGAGCTTCGGCCCGTCCTTCGGCCAATCCGCCAGCGCTCGCTCCGTCTGCTCCGCCATCATGATCCGCATCGCCTCGCCGTGGGTCCGCACCACGCGCGGGATGCGTGCCGGCACGGGCGCATCGGGTGGTTGCGGCTGATCCCCGTTGGTGGAGGGACCGCGTTCATCGAATCCCGGTCCAACGTCAACCGCGACGAAGAGATCGGCACCTTGTCCGACTGCGAGCGCCGGCCCCAGCGGCAACACCGCGCGCAGGCCGCCATCCCCAAGCCGCCGGCCGTCCACGTCGAGCGGCGGGAAGTAGAGCGGGAGCGCGCACGACGCGTACAGCGCATCAAGCAGCTCGATGTCCCGGTCGCGCCGGCCACGGCCGCCCAAGAGCAACAGCTCGCCGCTATCGAGATCGGTAGCCGTCACGGTCAGCGGGATGCGAAGGTACTCGAAGCGGGTCGTGGGGACGATGCGGGTGATCGCTGTACGGAGGGCGGACGCCGGGAACAGACTGCGGGCGAACAGGCCCATGAGCAGGACGAGGGGGTCGAAAGGGGCGACGTCCTTGCGGCGGATCCCCATCGCGCGGCGGCGCACCTGATCGAACGGCACTCCCGCACCCAGAGCCGCACCGACCACGGCGCCCATCGACGTTGCGACGATATGGCTGGGGACGAGGTTGGCCTGCTCCAGCGCGCGAAAGGCCCCCGCGTGCGCGAGCGCCTTCGCACCGCCTCCAGACAGCACGAGTACGACTTTACTCACCTCGGCCTTGTTCGTAGCGGCGTTCCATCACGCGCTTCGCGCGCCGCTTGGCGGCCCGGTCATAGCGCCGCTTCTCGTCCGGCGTCTCGGGGACGATCTGATCGACTTCGGTCGGCCGGCCGTTCTCGTCGAGCGCGACGTAGGTGACGTAGCAGGAATTCGTGTGCCGCCGGTCGCCGGTTAGCACGTTCTCCGCGAGCACTTTCACGCCGACTTCCATCGACGTGCGGCCTGCAAAGTTGACGCGCGCCATCGCGGTCACCAGTTCTCCGACGTGGATCGGCTCGCGGAAGTCGACCTTGTCGACCGAGACGGTCACACACTCGCGGTGCGCGTGGCGAATCGCGGCCACCGCGGCGACGCGGTCGACCAGCGCGAGAATATGGCCGCCAAACACGTTGCCCATGATGTTCGCATAGTGCGGCATCATCAGCTCGGTGAGCACCGATTCCGATTCGCGCGGATGACGGCCCTTGCGCTCAGCCATCAGTAATCCACCGGCCGCAGATAGAATTCACCAATTGCAGTCTGAGACAGAACCGCCACCGTGGGGAGCCGCCGCTTCCAATGGGTCGAGTCCAAGCGCTTCCGGACGATCTCCACCTCTTCCTTAGTAAAGCCAGGCCCGCGCGGCTCCTCGCCGCGGATCAGATGGTACAGAATGCGATCCGCGTTCACGTAAGAAACACCGAGGTCGCCCTCGTCGGTCTGGCCCTTGATCAGGTCCGCGGTTGCCGGCTTCTCCACGATCGGTTCGGGGACACCGACATGGCGGGCGAGCGCCCAGACCTGCGTCTTGAACAGGTCGCCGAGCGGGTTCACCGGCGGGGCGTCGTCGCCGTGCCAGGTGAAATAGCCGAGCAGCCGCTCCGACTTGTTGCTGGTGCCGAGGGGCAGGGCGTTGAGCTTGGCGGAGAGATCGAAGAGGACGATCATGCGCTGCCGAGCCATCATGTTCCCAAGCCGGTGGGGGTCGCGGTCGCCCACCTGTTTCACCAGACCATCCACGGCCTCGGAAATGTCGATCGTGAGCGAGGGAATGCCGAGCGTGTCGACCACGAGCTGCGCATGCTCGAGACTCTCGGGACTCGAGGTCCGATAGGGCATTCGCACGCCAATCACGTTCTCTTTCCCGAGGGCTTGAGCAGCCAGGAACGCCGTGAGCGCAGAGTCCACGCCGCCCGAAAGCCCGACCAGCCCCTTCTTGAAGCCGCGGCGGCGCACCACTTCATCCTTCAGGAAGCTCACCAACCATTTGCGCGTCAGGTCGGGGTCGATGGCGAGGGGATCGGGCTCGGCTGTCCGCTTGGCTACCACATCGACGTGCGTCGTGCGTCGCGCGTCGTGCGTCGGACTGCCATTAGTGGCGGGATCGAAGCGCACCTTCTGGTCCTGCTTATCGCCGCTCAGGCTCTTCGTCAGGACCGGGAGGGCGCTCTGAAGATCGGCGAGCAGCGGAGAGTCGGAGCGCGCGGTCGTGAGCGAATCGAGATCGATGTCGGCCGTGAGCAGCGCTTCCTCGAACAGCGGACCGCGCGCGATGATGCGCCCGGTGGGGTCGATGACGGCCGACGCACCCGGGAATCCCTTGCCACCTTCGAACCCGACGAGGTTCGCGAGCGCGACGAAGACGCCGTGCTCTTCAGCGATCCCGCGCACGATGCGTTCCCAGCGCACGACGGAGGCCGGGAGCGTCTCGCCCCCCCCCTCGCAATCCTCCTCCTCTCCCAACCCGCGGGCGGGCGAGGCACTCGGTACGATCACCAGCTGCGCGCCCTCGAGCGCCGCCACGGTCGCGGCGAGGGAGTGCCACGCATCCTCGCAAATCAGGATCGCGGCCTTCCCACCCCACCCTGTCTCGAATGACCGCACGCCGTCCTGCCCGCGATCCACGAACCGCTCTTCGTCGAAGACGCCGTATGTCGGCAGGAACACCTTGCGATGTACGTGCCGCACGTCGGGCTTCCCGTGGCCGAGGGTAACGTAGAGCGCGGAGTTGTGGATGTGATTCTGGAAGCGCTCGTAGAACCCGACTGCGACATCGATCCGCGGCCCGTCGTAGGCTGCCGCCAGATCCTGTGCGAGCGTGCCGGCGGTGACCGCGAGCTCCTTGACACCGCCTTCGACGAAATAGCCCGACGTCGCGGTCTCGGGAAAGACGACCAGGTCGGGCTTGGGATCGAGACGGGCGGCCTGCATGATGACCGCGCCGATGCGCGCGACGTTTTCCTGGTATTCGCCTTTCGTGGGGCGGAATTGTGACAACGCGATCCGGACGTGCGACATGCTTGGAAAGATATTAGTTTCCAACAGGCGATGGAGTTCGCCTTAAACCGCCCTTCCCGGCTGATAACTCCTACCTGAACTATGACTATCCTCTATATCGCGCTCGGCGGCATCGCCGGCACACTCTCGCGCTACGGCCTCGAGGGCTGGATCCAGAGCCGCACCGCGACCGGTTTTCCGCTCGGGACGCTCACCGTCAACGTCACGGGTTCGCTGCTGCTCGGCTTCATTATCCGTGTGGCCACCGGCACGGCGCTGGTTTCTCCCGACATTCGTGCGGGGCTGACGATCGGGTTCTGTGGCGCATTCACAACCATGAGTACGTTCAGCTACGAGAGCGTCGCACTGCTGAATGATGGTGACTACCTGCGGGCGGCACTCTACATGAGCGCGACGATTGTGGGCTGCGTCGGCGCAGTCATGCTCGGTACGGCCGTCGGCAACAAGCTCCTGTGAGGTCCCGATGACAGAACAATTCCGCGGCCAGCGCACGCTGATGCGTGTCTTCATCGGCGAGAGCGACAAATATCACGGCAAGCCGCTGTACGAGGCGCTGCTCGAGCGGTTTCGGAGCCGGGGGCTCGCCGGCGCGACGGTACTACGCGGCGTCGCCGGGTTTGGGGCGTCCAGCAAGATGCACACGGACAAGGTGCTGCGGCTCTCGATTGATTTACCGTTGATCATCGAGGTCGTGGAGACGGAAGAAGTCATTCAACGAATCTTGCCGGACTTGAGTGAGATGATCGGCGGCGGACTGATCACCCTGGAAAAGGCGAATGTGATCCTGTATCGACCCGGGAAGTCGCCAGCCAGCTGAATCCCCACGCGACCAGCAGCACTGCAACTGCTTTCACCACGACGCTGGGCTGCGCCCGCAGCGTCCCATAGAACAGCGCCCCGTAGACGGCGATGAACAGCGCCGGGACGAACGGGTAGAGCGGCGTCAGGAAGGGGGCGCTGGGTTGGCGCGACCGCAGCGTGAACAGCGACGCGACGGTCACACCATCGATTAACAGGATCAGCACGACCGCGAGCGCGATCAGCTCCGCGAATGTGCCGCTTGCCGCCAGCGCCATCGACACGACGCCGACCAGCGCCATCGCCGTCCACGGCGTCTCTCCCGCATTTACGCGCGTCAACAGCGCCGGCCCGAGCCCGTCGCGCGACAGCCCGAAGATCACGCGGGGCGTGACGAATACGTTGCCGTTGAGCGACGCGAGGACGACGAGCAGCGCCAGCGCGGAGATGATCGCGCCGCCCTTCGTCCCAAAGATCGCCGTCGCGACGTCAGCCGCCACGAGGTTCGATGACGCCACCTGGTCGA
Organism: Gemmatimonadota bacterium; assembly: GCA_046728135.1. GTDB lineage: Bacteria > Gemmatimonadota > Gemmatimonadetes > Gemmatimonadales > GWC2-71-9 > 20CM-2-65-7. The sequence continues at coordinate 19,512 of JBKPDZ010000039.1, forward strand.
ACGGCAAGACATGCAGAAAGGCGGCATTGAGCAGGAGGTACAGCGCGCCGACGACGCCGATGCCCAGCAGGAAGATCCGTGGCAGCGTCCGCTCAGGCTCCACGACTTCCTCGGCGATCTTCCCCGCGTCGACCGATCCGTAGTAGGACCAGATCACCGATGGAGCAGCGGCGGCGAGCGCGCCAAAGATCGCCGCCCCCCTGGGCGCGCCGAGCAGCGCGCCGTGCGAGCCAACCCCCGCGCCGTGGCCCGCGACGAACGCCATCAGCACCACGCCGCCGAGCGCCAGCACCTTCGATCCCGCCACGATGTTTTGCACCCAGCGGCCCGCATTGATGCCGAACAGATTGATACCGGTGAAGGCGGCGACGACGAGCACGGCGATCCCGCGTGTCGCGCTCTCGGGCCGACCGGCGATTCGCGCGCCAAACTCGGCGGCCGCAACGCCGAGCGCCGCGATCGCCGCGGGGTAAATCGCGAGCCCCTCTACCCATCCGACGACGAAGCCGGCGCGGCCGCCGAATGCCCGGCGCGCGTACACGTACTTTCCCCCCGCTTTCGGGTAGCGCGTCGCGAGCTCCGCGAAGCAGAGCGTACCGAGGAACGCCAGCACACCGCCGAGCAGCCACGCGACGAACGTGAGCCAGGGACGACCCAACTGTTGCGCGACCAGGCCCGGCGTCCGAAAGATTCCCGAGCCGATCATAATGCCGACGACCATGGCCAGGCCGTCGAACAAACGGAGCGACCGTTTCAGCTCGATGTTCACCGGCCGAAACGGTCGCTCGTTCTCGAGCTTGACGCCAGATGACCGCAAGTTACGGAACTCGTTGCCACTAATGGGTATGTTAGTGCCGTGCGACTCTCGCTCCGCTTCGTCATCCCGCTGCTGATCGCGGTCGGCATTTTCGCCTACGGCGCGCTGCCGCTCGCGGACAAGTTGATGCTCCGCTGGTTCAGCCGGGATTTGGAGACGCGCGCCAACTTGATCGCCAACACGATCCAGGATCCGCTGCAGGAGCTGATTCGGAGCGGCAACCGGGGCCGCATCCAGGAGTTCTTCTCGCGTATCACGCAGGATGAGCGCCTGCTCGCGGTGGCGTTCTGTCCGACCAATAACGGCGCGCCGGTGGCCACGACGACGCTGCCGCAAGAGGTGCGGTGCTCCAATCTGGACCGCTTCACCCAGCCAGCCGGGGGGGGCGATCTGCTGCAGACGGCAGGCGGTCCGGTGTTCGTATCGGTGCGTCCGCTCGCGGGCGCGACGATAGCGGCAACGCCGGTCGGACAGCTGGTGCTGGTGCACGACATGAGCTTCATCGCGCGCCGCAGCCGCGAGACGCGCGAGTATCTCTTTCTCTTTTTCGTGGGACTGGGCCTCATGGTCGCGCTCGTCACCGTGATCATCGCCCAGCTCTCCTGGCGCGGCTGGATCCAGGGACTCCGCGGGCTGCTGCGCGGGGAGACGCTGTTCCTCGCCCCGGGGCGCGCCGGGCCGTTCCCCCCGACGCCGCCCGAGCTGCGGCCGATTGCGCACGACTTGCGCCAGCTCATCGAGGACATCGAAGCGGACCACCGCTCGCGCGATGAAGACCGGCTCGGCTGGACGCCCAAGACGCTGCGGGAGATCCTGCACCGCGAGCTGCGTGGCCAGGAGGTCATCGTCGTCTCCAATCGCGAGCCCTACATCCACATGCGGCGCGGTGGCCTGCTCGAGGTGTGGCGCCCCGCGAGCGGGCTCGTCGCGGCACTCGAGCCGATCATGCGCGCCTGCTCCGGCACCTGGATCGCCCACGGCAGCGGGGACGCGGACCGCGAGGTCGTCGACGCACACGACCGCGTGACCGTGCCGCCGCCGCCCGACAATCCCCAGTACCAGCTCCGCCGCGTGTGGCTGTCGCCGGACGAGGAAGCCGGCTACTACTACGGCTTCGCGAACGAAGGAATCTGGCCGCTGTGCCACATCGCGCACGTACGCCCGATTTTCCGAACGAGCGACTGGGAGCAGTACGTCAACGTCAACCGCAAGTTCGCGTCCACCGTCGAACAGGAATCGAGCTCGACCGACCCCATCGTGCTGGTGCAGGACTATCACCTCGCTCTGCTGCCACGCATGATCCGCGAAGCGCTGCCCGCGGCGACCATCATCTCCTTCTGGCACATCCCGTGGCCCAACCCTGAGGCCTTCGCGATCTGCCCCTGGCGCGACGAGCTGCTGGACGGGATGCTGGGCAGCACGATTCTCGGCTTCCACACACAGTTTCACGTCAACAATTTCGTCGATACGGTCGACCGCTTTCTCGAAGCCCGCGTGGACCGCGAGACGTTCAACGTCTCCTATCGCGGCAAGCAGACGTCGGTCAAACGCTACCCCATTTCGATCGAGTGGCCGCCGCCGGCAGAGCTGCTCAGCAAACCCGTCGAGCAGTGTCGCACCGTGATCCGCCAGCGCCACAACCTCCCTCCCGAGCACGCCGTCGGCATCGGCGTGGACCGGATGGATTACACCAAGGGGATCGAGGAACGGATGCGTGCGGCCGAGCGGCTGCTCGAGTTGAAGCCGGAGTGGATCGGGAAGTTCACGTTCATCCAGATCGCCGCGCCCACCCGCGTGCGCATCGAGGAGTACCGCGCCTACGAGATGCGCGTGCGCGAGCTCGCGACGCGCATCAACCAACGCTTCCCCGAAGCGACCCATCCGCCGATTATTCTCAAGGCGGAGCATCATCAACCCGACGAGATCTTCGAGTACTACCGCGGCGCCGACGTGTGCGCGGTCACGAGCCTGCACGACGGCATGAACCTCGTGGCGAAGGAATTCGTGTCGGCCCGCGATGACCAGCGCGGGGTTCTCATTCTGAGTCACTTCACCGGCGCGGCGCGCGAGCTGCCCGAGGCGTTGATCGTCAACCCGTATGACACCGACGAGTGCGCGGCGGCGCTGGACGTCGCTCTCACCATGCCGCCGACCGAGCAGCGCATCCGCATGCGGCTGATGCGCGGCCTGCTCCAGGATTTCAACGTGTTTCGCTGGGCCGGCCGCATGCTGCTCGATGCCGCCAGCACCCGGCGCCGGGGCCGCGTGCCGGAATTCGTGGCTCCGCGCGGGGGCGAGCGGCAGAGCGCACCGGCGCGGTGAACGCGAGCGACGTCACCCTCCCGCCGGAGCCACGCTGCGACTGGGCCTACTTCTTCGACGTCGATGGTACGCTCGTCGATTTCGCCGACACGCCGGCCGCCGTTCGCGTGTCCGAGAATCTGCGCCACCTGCTGCAAGAGTTGTATCGCTGCGCCGGGGGGGCGGTCGCGCTGATGAGCGGCCGTCCCATCGTCGAGATCGACGGCCTGTTTCCCAGCGTGCAGCTGCCCGCTGCGGGCCAGCACGGCGCGGAGCGGCGCAGCGCGACGGGACGGGCGACGCGCCACGAGCCCACGCAGGACCTCACCCCCGTGCGCCAGCGTCTCGCCCAGGCGATCATTGACAAACCCGGCCTCCTCCTCGAGGACAAAGGGCTCTCGCTCGCCTTGCATTACCGCCGCATCCCCGGGCTCGCGGGGTTCGTGCATCAGACCATGGAAGCGCTGCTACCCGATCTCGACGGCGACTATTGCCTCCAGCAAGGCAAGAGCGTCGTGGAGCTCAAGCCCGCCGGGAAGGACAAGGGCCGGGCGCTGCTCGAGTTCATGGCCGAGCCGCCGTTCGCCGGTCGCACGCCGGTGTTCGTCGGTGACGACGCGAGCGACGAATTCGGATTTGCGAGCGTCAACGAGCTGGGTGGGCATTCCATCAAAGTGGGCGTGGGGGACACGGCGGCGCGGTGGCGGCTCGACAACGTCAAAGCGGTGGAG
>JBKPDZ010000040.1:0-5437 GCA_046728135.1 Gemmatimonadota bacterium
GAGATCAGGGTCAGCGCGAGGCCGCGGGCTCCCGCGCGCGCGGTGCGCCCCACGCGGTGCACGTACACCTCGGCGTCCTGCGGCACGTCGTAATTCACGACCATCCGGATGCCGTCGACGTCGATGCCCCGCGCCGCGATATCGGTCGCCACGAGGTTCTCGGCCGCCCCCGAGCGGAAGGCGTCGAGCGTACGCTGGCGGTGGCTCTGCGCCTTGTCGCCGTGCAGTGCGTTCGCCGCAATGCCCTCGCGCTTGAGGAAGGTGACCAGCTTGTCCGCCCCGTACTTGGTGCGGGTGAAGATCAATGTCTGTCCGGCCGGCTTGGCCTTGAGGATGGACGCGAGCGCGCTGCGCTTCTGCAGCTTGTCCACCGCGACAATGACGTGCTCGATGCCATCGGCGGCCTGCGCCCGGCGGCCGATTTCGACCGATGCGTGGCCGTTGAGCGCGCGCCGCGCGAGCGCATCGACCTCGGGAGAAATCGTCGCCGAGAAGAGCATCGTCTGCCGGTCCTCGGGCAGGGCGCTCAGGATGCGCCGCACATCGGGTGCGAAGCCCATGTCGAGCATCCGGTCGGCTTCATCGAGGACCAAGACCTCGAGCCGCGAGAAATCGGCGTGCCCGCGCTCCATGTGATCGAGCAAGCGCCCCGGCGTCGCGACGACGATGTCGACACCGTGCTTCAGCGCGCGGGTCTGCGGCTCCATGCCGACGCCGCCGTAGACGGCCGCGCCCTTGAGATGCGTGTGGCGCCCGTACGTCTTGATGCTGGTCGCGACCTGCTCCGCGAGCTCGCGGGTCGGCACGAGAATCAGCGCCCGCAAGGTGCCGCGCTTGCCTGGTGACAGCCGCTGCAGGATAGGCAGCACGAACGCGGCGGTCTTGCCCGTGCCGGTTTGGGCCGATCCGATGAGATCGCGGCCCGCGAGGGCCAGGGGAATCGCTTCCGCCTGGATGGGGGTTGGCTGCGCGTAGCCTTCATCGGCGACCGCGCGCACGAGTTCGGGCGCTAGGCCCAGTGCTGCAAATGGCATACTACTCCTAGGTACACACACTCGCTGCGAAATGGCCCAATGCCATCTCGATGTCAGCGACGCTTCAGTTTTTGAACCTGAGGGAGAAAACCGTGCGTGTGTTCAGCGACGGAGTCCCTGAGCGGGACTATCCGGAGGGATGCCAGCTCTTGGTTCTTTCGCACCGAAACGTAACCACCAGACGACCAGAAACAAAGACTCTGAAGACGCTAAGGCGCCAAGACGCTAAGTGGTGAACAGCGGGTCGCTTGCAGTCTGTCCACCACTTAGCGCCCTAGCGTCTTAGCGCCTTCTAATTACGGTGTGCCGTCCGCCTTGGCCGCCGGTTCAGTGCCCCACCACCACATCCGGGGCAGGGCTCGTTGACGAGGCCACACCTCGTTGAGCGACTCGCCCTCATACAGCCGCCCATTTTTCATCACATAGCGAACCGTGTTCGTGTTGTGGATGTCCTCGAGCGGATTGGCATCCAGCACGATCAGATCGGCGAGCTTGCCCGGCTCGAGCGACCCGAGATCCTGCTCGAACCCGATCGCGTGCGCCCCATCCCACGTCGCCACGCGCAGCACCTCCAGCGGCTTCATCCCCCCCGCCGCCATCGCCCACATCTCCCAATGGCAGCCGAGCCCGTCCAACTGCCCGTGGCATCCCAGGCCCACGAATCCGCCGGCGCGCAGGATCGCGGCCGCCGATGAGGCAATGCGGGGGAAGACGTACTGATTCTCCCGGAACCAGTCGCGCCGCTCGGCGCGCTGGTCGATCTCCTCGTGTGGAATGAAGCGGCGGATCTTCGCGTTGTCGTGAATGTCGAAGCGCTCGTAGAAATAGTTCTCCGAGAACGGACCGCCGTACGACACGAGCAGCGTGGGCGTGTAATTGATGCCCGATTGGGCGATCAGCTGCACCGCGTCCTGATAGAGCGGCATCAGCGGGTAGGCGTGCTCGTGGCCGGGATACCCGTCAAGGGCCTCGGTCAGGTTCATCTTGAAGTCCAGGCCGCCTTCGGTCGTCGGCATCAGATTCAGCTCGCGCGCGGCCATGATGACCCATTGGCGCTGTTTGCGGTTCCCGGTCATGTACTCCTTGATCGTATGCACGCCGTAGAACTCGCTGTAGCGTCGCAGCGCATTCCGCGCATCATCGAGGCTTTGGAAGTTCTCGTCCCAAAAGACGCCAGGGCCAGTGTGATAGATGCGTGGTCCGAGCAGGTCTCCGGTCTCGACTTGATCGGAGTAGGTCAGCACGTCGGTCGTCGCCGTCTGCGGATCCCGCGTGGTGGTGACGCCCCAGGCGAGATTGGCGAGGTACTGCCACACCTGCGACTCGTGAATGCCCCATGCACCGATGGGCCAGGGGTGGGCATGAACATCGATCAGGCCGGGTATGATCGTCTTGCCACTGACGTCGATCACCTGGGCGCCCGGCGGTGCCTGCCCCCGCGGGCCGACTGAGACGATGCGATTGTCGGTGACGACGAGATCGCCATTCTCGAGCACCTCATCACCCTTCATCGAGACGATGCGGGCGCCGCGCAGCACCACGGTGCCGTGAGGAACGTCGCGCGGTGCGCGAATGGTCACATCTACACGCTGGCCCTCGTACGCCGGCAGCTTGGCGAGTGAGTCGGCGCGCGCCTTCAGCCGCTTCTGCACGGAATCGGGAAACGCCTTTCCCGTGTCGCTCTTCAACGAGTCGGAGCGCAGCGAGTCCACTCGGGCCTTGATTTTGCCGAGTGAATCGGCCACGGCCGGGTCGTAGCGGAAGAAGCTGCGGCCGATCGACCAGTACACCGACTTGGCGTCCGGCATCCAGCCAATGAAATCTCCGCCGATGTGCGTCAGACGATGAATTGGGAACGCCGCGTTCGCGGTGTCGGATATGCTGATGCTCGGCGTCGGCCCTCCGACCAGCGGCAACGTCACCAGGTAGACGTTGTTGCCGGCCTGCGCGAGCACCTGATCGCTATCGGGGCTGATCAGAATCTCAGTCGCGGGATTGGGCTCGGCGCCGGGACCTGGATAGGTGTAGCCCGTGACTTTGAGATACGCTCGCCGGTCCGTGCCGTCGTAGCGAATCGAGACGAGCCCTTCGGGACCGGCGTAGTAGTAGATCCGACTCGGATCCCTCGTGAAGTGCGGTCGCCCCCATCCGTCGTATGGAGCTATGCGCGTCGTGGCCCCACCCGCAGCAGGCAGCCACACCAGTTCGTATCCCGGTCCGAAATGCGCCGAGAGGCGCTGGCTGCGGGGTCCTTTCACCGCGACGATCCGTTGACCATCGGGCGACCAGACGGGCGTGTCGTAAAACGCGGGGTCCGTGGTGAGACGCACCGGCGCCCCACCCGTTGCTCGTACCTTGTTGATCGAGCCTCCCGCATTGCTCCACGTGACGTAGGCCAGCCACGCCCCATCGGGTGACCAGACCGGCACCTGCTCGTGTACCGTGTCCGTGGTGAGCCGGCGCGGCGTGCCGTTCGGCAGGTCCATCACATAGAGTCGATCGAGCGCGCTGAAGGCGAGCCGCTTCCCGTCGGGTGACGGCGAGGCATCACGGATCTGACGGACTAACACGGCGCCGGTGTCCACGCGATACGCGAAACGGACCAGCGGCCCGAGCTGCTGTTCGACCTTGGCCGTAAACGGAATGTCGGTCACCTGCCCCGATGGCACGGCAACGCGGTGGATCTTACCGCCGTAGGAGACGATGATCGCCTGGTTGTCGGGCGTGAACGAGAAGCCGGGATACAGATCGCGCGTGAAGCGGGACTCTTCATCGTCGCGGGTCACCGGATAAACCAGCCACTGCTCGTCGCCCGTTTGCAGATTGCGCAGGCGCAGTCCGGTTTCGGCGTCGTAGCGCGTCGCATAGACCAGCCACTTCCCGTCCGACGACAACACCGGCCGCATGGCGCTACCGTACAAGTCGGTCTGCAGGAACGTACGGCCCTGCTGCCGGTCATAAATCGCCAGCTGCCACAACGGATACTGGAGATCGTAGCCGAACCCACCACGGTGGCGCGACACCCAGATGTAGCGGGGATCCTTGCCGAAGGCGGCGCCAAGCGTGTTCATCGGCGGCGGCTGGTTGGGGCCGGCCTGCACGCGTAACATCGCGGCGCCCGAACCGCCATCCTTATGAATGAGCCAGAGCTCGTAGACGCTGCCGAGCACCCCGCTCGTCCGCGACACCACGATGTAATTGCCGTCGGGCGTCCATTCGGGCGAGGCGTAGAGGTTGTTGGTGCCTTTGGTGAGCGCTTTGCTGTGCGAGCCGTCAGGGTCACACAGCCAGACATTCTCGGCGCCGCTGCGATCGGACAGGAACACGAGATGCTTGCCGTCCGGGGACCAGCGCGGCTGCGAATCGAACGCGGGACCGGAGGTAATGCGTGTCGCCGCGCCGCCGGTCACCGGCATCGTGTAGAGGTCGCCCAACAGCTCGAACACGATCGTCTTGCCGTCGGGCGAGACGTCGAGCGAGATCCAGGTACCCTCCGACGTCTCGAAGCTCACCGTGCGCGCCGTCTTCAGCGGCAACGAGTCGAGTTTGACCTTGGTGGTATCGCGTTTTGTCGTGTCCTGTGGCGGCGGAGGGGGTTGCTGGACAGCCAGAGTCACCGCGACAAGCAGGGAAAGCATGGAGTCTCCGGATGGAAGAACGACGGCGTGCTGGAACGGGGCTAAAAACTAACGCTGCGATGATGAACGGTAAGGGACAAAAACACGTAGGGGCGCAGCATGCTGCGCCCCTACCCCATCAGATCTGCCGTCGCTTCAGATGCTCAGTGCGCGCACTTGCCGCGGCGCCGGATCCTGCGACCGCAGCACGATCCGCATGGCGTGGGTATCGAGATCGATATCCCAACCCGCGATGCGCGGCCGCACGAACTCCGCGCCGTCATCCGGTGTCAACCCTTCCGGCGTCGCATCGAGGAACTCCATCAGCTTCATCCGCCACTCGAGGTAGCTGCAGCCTTCACGGCTCGCCGCGATGCGGATGCCCACATCGTCATCGAGCTGGCGGCGTACGAACCCCTGGGCGACTTCGAGGAGACGGCCCACGATGACGCGCTCGAGGGTCACGCCATCCTTGCGACCCACACGCCGCGCGATGAGGCGGGCGTGGACCGGATCGAGGCACAGCGCCAGGAACTGCCGCCGGATCTCGGGATGGGGCCGGCGCTTGCTCTTGGTTTCCCCGTCCCGCTCCGCTTTGGCGCAGGTGGGGAGGTCGTTCCGATGCAGCTTGAGAAACTTGGTCATCGGCGCGTAGACGTCCATGCGGCCGGGGGCCGGGGGACGCCGCCGTCCGGCGACGAGGTCAGCGATGTAGATCTCGGACACCTGAACCGCATCCGCCAGCTCACGCGGGCTGCGCTTCAACTCGCGCAACCGGCGCCGTAC
>JBKPDZ010000041.1:0-32597 GCA_046728135.1 Gemmatimonadota bacterium
AGTGGCGGCACGCCACACCGATCGTATCGAGCGCGTGGCGACCGCAATTCGCGGCCGCGGCGGCACGGCGTGGGCGGTGCAATGCGACGTGACCGACGCAGCGAGTGTGGCAGATCTCGCCAAGACTGCCACGCGACATGCCGGAAGCGTGGACATCCTCGTCAACAACGCCGGCGTCGCGCACAGCGCCCCGCTGGCGAAGACGTCACTCGAGGACTGGAATCGCGTGCTGGCAGTCAACGCAACAGGTACGTTTCTCTGTACCCGCGCGTTCCTCACAGGCATGCTCGAGCGCAAGCGCGGTGCGATCGTCAATGTGGCATCGATCGCCGGACTCGCAGGCGGGCGATATATAGCCGCCTACGCCGCGGCGAAACATGCCGTAATCGGTCTTACGCAGAGCGTCGCCGTTGAGATCGAGGGCACCGGTATCACTTGTAACGCGGTCTGTCCTGGGTTTGTCGACACCGAGATGACGAAAGCATCAGTCGACCGCGTCGTCACGAAGACCGGCAAGGAGCCTGCTGCCGCATTGTCGGCCTTACTGGCTTCGGCGTCGCAGCGGCGGCTGATCACCCCGGACGAAGTTGCAGCCGCCGTGCTCGAGCTCGCCGACCTCAATGGTCAGCGACCCAACGGCACCGCCGTCACGATCGCAGGATAAGGAGAGCAATGGCTTTCGACATCATCAACCCCGACATATTCGGCACGCGGCCGAGCGGCTGGAATCATGGGATGCTGGCGGAGAAAGGCGGGCGAGTGCTGTTCGTCGCCGGCCAGATCGTTCCCGTCGGCGATTTCGTCACCCAGTGGGATGGTGCGCTGGGGCGTGTGATCGAGGTCGTACGGTCGGCCGGCGGCGCGCCGGAAGACGTCGGGCGCATGGTCTGCTACATCACGGACCGCCCGGCGTACCTCGCCAACCTGAGCCCGCTGGGCGAGGTGCACCGCAAACATATGGGCCGCCATTACCCGGCGATGGCCGTCGTCGAAGTGAAATCGCTGATGGACTCCAAAGCGCTCGTCGAGATCGAAGCGGTTGCCGTGCTATGAGCCTTCAGCCATCAAGCTTCGGCTATCAACTAGACACGACAACATCGGTCGCAACGATCACGTTGAGCCGCCCCGAGCGGCTGAATGCGCTGACGTTCGAAGTCTACAGGGAACTGCGCGACACATTCCGGGCGCTCGATACCGAGCCGGGAGTCCGCGCGATTATCATCACGGGCTCGGGGCGGGCCTTTTGCTCCGGCGGCGACGTCGAGGACATCATCGGCGCCTTGCTGGGCAAAGAGCGCGAGCAACTCCGCGAATTCACTGCCCTCACGTGTGACCTGATTCTGGCGATGCGACGCTGCCGCCGGCCGATCGTCGGCGCGCTCAACGGTACGGTGGCCGGCGCGGGAGCAGTCATCGCCGCCGCCTGTGACATTCGGGTGGCCTCCGAGTCTGCGAAGATCGCTTTCCTGTTCACCAAAGTCGGACTCTCGGGTGCTGATATGGGCGCGGCCTGGCTGCTGCCGCGCCTCGTCGGCTACAGCCAGGCAACGGAGATGCTGCTGACCGGAGACTTCATCGATGCTGCGCGCGCCTACGACATCGGCCTGTACCATCGCGTCGTGCCGCAGCCACAGGTGCTGGCTGAAGCTCGCGCCATCGCCGAAAAGCTCGCCCGTGGCCCGTCTGCCGCGCTCGGCGTCACGAAACAGGCCCTGGAGGCGGAGGCGGCGCTCGATCTGGAGGCGGCGCTCGCGTACGAAGCCGAGGTGCAGGCCGAGCTGATGCGAGGGCCGAACTTCCGGGAGGCCCACGACGCGTTCCGGACCAAGCGGGATCCCGAGTTCATCTAATGCTCGACATCGGGCCGGTCCGCGCATTCCTCGACGAGCAGCACGTGACGCTGGCCGATCGCGTGAGCGAGTTCGCCGCCCAGGCCCTCGCGCCGCTCGCCGAGCCAAAGGATGATGCGACCGCCCGCCGTCAGGCCCGCGAGCTGCTCGAGAAACTCGGCGCCGCCGGCTGGTTCGAGCCGATTCGCGATCAGGATTGGCGCGCCTGCTGTATGGTCCGCGAGGCGCTCGCCGCCGCCTCTCCACTCGCCGACGCCGTCTTCGCGCTGCAGGCGCTTGGTGTCGTCCCGATGCTGCTCTCCGCCAACGCCGCCATGCGCAATCGTTGGCTCGAACCGGCCATCCAGGGGCGCGCCATGGCGTCGTTTGCCATGACCGAGCCGGACGCCGGCTCCGACGTTGCCTCGCTCGGCGCGACCGCGGAACCAAACGGCGACGGATATGTGCTGTCGGGCACGAAGACGTTCATCTCCAATGCCGGCATCGCCGACTTCTATACGGTCTTCGCGACCACCGACCGCGCGAAGAAGGACAAAGGCATCGGTTGCTTTGTCGTCGCGGCCGATACGCCGGGTCTGCGATTCGTGCGGCCGCTGCTCCTGTCCGCGCCGCACCCGCTCGGAGAGATCGCGTTTCAGCGGGCGGTGGTGCCGAGCGAGTGCCGGCTCGATGCGCCGCAGGAAGGGTTCAAGCTGGGGCTGGCCACGCTGGACCGGGTACGCGCGACCGTCGGCGCCGCGGCGTGCGGCATGGCGGCGCGCGCGCTGGCCGAAGCACTCGCCCACGCGAAATCGCGGCGCCAGTTCGGCAAGCCGCTGGCCGACTTTCAGCTGATTCAGCAGAAGCTCGCTCGCATGGCGACTGATCTGACCGCGGCACGGCTGCTCGTCTATCGGGCGGCGTGGGAGAAGGATCGCGGCGCGCCGCGTGTCACGCTCGAAGCCGCGATGGCGAAGGCCTTCGCGACCGAAGCCGCGCAGCGGATTGTCGATGACGCGGTCCAGATCCTGGGCGCTCGGGGTGTGCTGGCGGATCATCCGGTCGATCGGCTGTATCGATCGGTTCGCGCGCTTCGCATTTATGAAGGGACGACAGAAATCCAGCAGCTCATCATCGCGGGACAGCTCATCAAGTGAGAATCGTCACGATCGGGGGTGGGCCGGCGGCCCTGTACTTCGGCATTCTGATGAAGAAGGCGCATCCGCAGCACGCGATCACGATTCTCGAGCGCAATCGCCTGGACGACACGTACGGGTTCGGCGTCGTCTTCTCCGATGCGACTCAAAACAATCTGGCCGCCGCCGATCCCGAGACCTACGAGGCGATGGCCAGACATTTCGCGCACTGGGACAACATCGACATCCATTACCGCGGCCGCGTGATCACGTCGAGCGGCCACGGGTTCAGCGGGCTGTCGCGGCGCGCGCTCCTGCGGGTGCTCGGGGAGCGTTGCGAGGAGCTCGGCGTGTGCATCGAAGTCGGCACCGAAGTCACGGATCCGGCGGTCTATGCCGACGCGGATCTCGTCGTCGGTGCCGACGGGTTCAACAGCACGGTGCGGGGGCGATTCCGTGAGCATTTTCAGCCGTCGTTTGACGAACGGCCCAACCGGTTCGTCTGGCTCGGCACCACGCGGCCGTTCCCCGCCTTCACGTTTTACTTCAAGCGTGACACGCACGGCCTGTGGCGCGTGCACGCGTACCAGTACGAGCAGGGACAGTCGACGTTCATCGTCGAGACAACAGAGGCAGCATGGCGCAAGGCGGGCCTCGACCAGGCGGGCGAGGACGAGACCGTCGCGTTCTGCGAGCAGCTGTTCTCGGAGGAGCTCGAGGGCCATCGCCTCCAGAAGAACCGCTCGCTGTGGCGCCAGTTTGTCACGGTAAAGAACGCTGTCTGGTCGCACGGCAAGGTCGTGCTGCTGGGCGACGCCGCGCACACCGCCCACTTCTCCGTCGGATCGGGGACGAAGCTCGCGATCGAAGACGCCATCGCGCTCGCCGGCGCGCTACAACGCCACCCTGACAGGCGCAACGCACTCACCGCATACGAGGCCGAGCGCCGGCCCGCGGTCGAGAGTCTGCAGCGCGCGGCGCAGGTAAGCCTGCAGTGGTTCGAGGACACGGAGCGCTACATGAACCTCGAGCCGCTGCAGTTCGCGTTCAATCTGCTCACGCGGAGCCTGCGCATCACGCACGACAATCTGAAGGTCCGCGATCCCAAGTTTGTAGCGGCCGTGGACGAGTGGTACGCCGCGCAAGCAGAGAACCAGTCACACGTCCCCCGTCCCGCGTCCCTCCTCCCCCCGCCAATGTTCACGCCATTCAAGTTGCGCGACCTCGTGCTCGGCAACCGCGTCGTGGTCTCCCCGATGTGTCAATACGCGGCGGAAGACGGCATGCCCAACCAATGGCACCTGGTGCACCTCGGCAGCCGCGCGATCGGGGGCGCGGGGCTCGTGTTTACGGAGATGACGGACGTCTCGCGCGAGGGCCGAATCTCGCCGGGATGCACCGGGATGTACAAGCCAGAACACATAAAGGCGTGGAAAAAAATCGTAGAATTTATTCGTCTAAATACGGCGTCGAAAATCGGCGTACAACTCGGCCACGCGGGCCGCAAGGCGTCCACGCAACGGATGTGGGAAGGGATGGATGAGCCGTTGCCGGATGGGAACTGGCCCATCATCTCGGCGTCTCCGCTTCCCTACTTCCCGCACTCCCAGGTCCCCAAGGAAATGACGCGCGACGACATGAACGAAGTGAAATCCGACTTCGTGCGCGCGGCGGAAATGTCGAACGAGGCGGGGTTCGATCTCCTCGAGCTGCATTTCGCCCATGGCTATCTGCTGGCGAGCTTTATCTCGCCGCTCACAAACCAGCGGACGGACCAGTACGGCGGCTCGCTCGAGAACCGGATGCGGTTTCCACTCGAGGTGTTCGACGCGGTGCGCGGTGCCTGGCCCGCCCATAAGCCGATGTCGGTCCGCATCTCCGCGGTGGACTGGGTGCCGGGGGGGATGCAGCCGGCCGATTCGGTCGAAGTGGCCCGCATGCTCAAGGCGCACGACTGCGACATTACCGACGTCTCCGCCGGCCAGACCGTGGCCGATGCCAAGCCGCAATACGGGCGGCAATTTCAGACGCCGTTTGCGGACCGGATCCGCCACGACGTCGGCATCGCGACGATGGCAGTCGGCAACATTTCGTCGTATCAGGATGTGAATACGATCCTAGCGGCCGGGCGCGCCGATCTCTGCGTGCTCGCGCGCGCACACCTGTGGGACCCGTATTGGACCCGACATGCCGCTTATGAACAAGGATATCCGCTTGCCTGGCCGGATCCGTATGCGACGTTGAATCGGTATAGACCTCGACCTTGAGGAGTCAGGAGCTTGGATTCAGGAGCCTGGGTTGAATCCCTAACTCCCGACTCCAGACTCCTGGATCCAGGAGAACCATGACCGTCACCTATTCCAGCTACCTGAAGCTAGATCAGCTCCTATCCCTCCAGGAGCCCCGTCCGGGTGTGCTCGAACATGACGAGACATTGTTCGTGATCATCCACCAGGTCTACGAGCTGTGGTTCAAGGAAGTGCTGCACGAGCTCGACTATCTGCAGAAGCTCCTGCTGGTGAACGACACGCCCTTGGCCGGTGCCACGCTCAAGCGCATTCTGACGATTCTGAAAACGCTGGTCGCGCAGATCGACGTGCTGGAGACGATCACACCCCTCAACTTCCTCGCGTTCCGTGATCGGCTGGAGTCCGGGAGCGGCTTTCAGTCGGCGCAATTTCGCGAGATCGAGTTTATCCTCGGCAAGAAGGGGCGGCCGTCGTTCGAACGGTATCCAGAGGGCAGCGAGAACCGGAAGCGCGTCGAGCGGCGATTCGGCCATCCTACGCTGTGGGATGCGTTCCTTCATTATCTCGCGACCAACGGATACCAGATACCGAAGACCTTGCTTCAGAGAGATTTCAGCAAAGTGTACGAACCGTCACCAGACGTTCAGCGAATCCTCGTGGAGGTCTACAAGAAGAATCCGACGGTGGCGCAGATCGCCGAGCGGCTCGTGGATTTGGATGAGGGGTTCATGGAGTGGCGGTATCGGCATGTAAAGATGGTGCAGCGAACCATTGGGACGAAGCCGGGCACTGGAGGTTCTGCAGGCGCAGAATACCTTCTTACAACACTGAACCAGCCGGCATTTCCGGATCTTTGGGCCATCCGTTCCGAGTTGTGATTCCTCCAGCGTCTATCGGCGTCCTCCGGCGCCCTGGGGCGTCATGATCAACCCCGAGGAGCTCGCCAAGCACTACACCAGGTTTCGCGTTACCGAACGCATTCTCCTCACCGGTCATTCCCACCAGGCATGGCCCGACATCGGGTTCGAAGCGCAGGCGCAGGCATGGCTCGATACTGCCGAGCATGTCGACGACGTGTGGGACCTCGCGTTTGCAAAGGCCGACGAGGTGCGGCGCGGGTTCGCGCGGCTCCTCGACGATACGCCCGAGCGCATCGCGCTCGCGCAAAACACGCATGAGCTCGTCGTGCGGTTCCTGTCGGCGCTTCCGCTCCGCAAACGCCCCCAACTGGTGACTACTGATGCTGAGTTTCACACGATCCGTCGCCAGCTCGATCGCCTGGTCGAAGAGGGCATCGAGGTCATCAAGGTGCCGGCAATGCCGGCGACGTCCTTGGCCGAGCGGCTGGCGATATCGGTGGACGATCGCACCGCGGCCGTGCTCGTGTCCGCGGTGCTGTACACGAATGCCCACATCGTCCCGAACCTCCGCGTCGTACAGGAGGCCTGCGAGCGAGTGGGGGCCGAGCTGTTGGTGGACGCGTATCACGCGCTCAACGTCGTGCCGTTTTCGCTCATAGCGGAGGGACTGCCGCGTGCGTACGTCGTCGGAGGTGGCTACAAGTACTGCCAGCTCGGTCCCGGCAATGCGTTTCTGAGGTTTCCGCCAGACTCCGATCTGCGGCCGGTGGTAACCGGGTGGTTCAGCGAATTCACAGATCTCAGCCGCTCACCGGCAGATGGTCGCGTCGCGTATGGTCCCGGGCCCGCACGATTTGCCGGTGCGACCTACGACTTTACGAGCCACTATCGAGCGGCGGCAGTCTTCAAGTTCTTCGAAGACCAGAAGCTCACGCCGTCAAAGCTGCGCGAGCTCAACCAGCATCAGATCGAGATTCTGTCAGGTGGCTCGCGCAACGATGCGATTGGCGGGTTTCTCGCGATCCCGGCGCCCAGGGCTGCGAAGATTCAAAAAGCGTTACGCAAGAAGAACATCTGGACCGACTATCGGGGAGAGATGCTTCGGCTGGGTCCGGCGCCGTACGGCACGGATGCGCAAATCAGCGAGGCCGCGGAGACGCTGGGCGTTTTGCTGCAAAAAAAGCTCTAATCAACTCACCGCAGGCTTCCGCTTCGACTCCGCTCTGCACCTCCACGCGATGATTCAACCGTGGATGCCGCACGAGATCCCCCACTGACCCGCACATCCCCGCCTTCTCGTCGTACGCGCCAAACACGAGCGTCCCGACCTTCGCCAGCACGATTGCGCCGGCGCACTGCGCGCACGGCTCGATCGTGACGTAAAGCGTGCAATCGGTCAGCCGATCAGTGCCGAGCGCTTCGAGCGCGCGCTCGATCGCCAGAAACTCGGCATGATAGGTAGGATTTCTGCGGGCGACAGTTTCGTTATGCGCTTCGGCAACGATCTCGTCGCCCCGCATGACGACGGCACCGATCGGGACTTCGTCTTTGGACGCCGCAAGCCGCGCTTGTCGGAGTGCCGCATCCATCCCGGCACTACCACGCACGACGCACCACGCACGACGCTCGGCTTCTAAGCACGCACCGGTTCTCTCGCGCGCTCAAATGTGAGTGCGTTACCGTCCTTCGAGCGATCGACGCGGATGCGGTCGCCTTCCGAGTACTGTCCCTCGAGCACCGCTACCGCGAGCGGGTTCTGCAGTAAGCGCTGGATGGCCCGCTTGAGCGGCCGAGCGCCGTAGACCGGGTCGTAGCCCTCGGCGACGAGCAGGTTCTTTGCCGCCGGCGTGACATCGATCGTGAGCTTGCGGTCGGCCAGCAGCCGCTCGACCCGCTTGATCTGAATGTCGACGATCTTTTCGATGTCTTCGTGCGTCAGCGGCCGGAAGATGATGATGTCGTCCACCCGGTTCAGGAACTCCGGCTTGAACGACTGCCGCAAGAGCTCCGTGACCTTGGTCTCCGCCTGCTCCCACGCGACGCCGCCCGCTCCCGCTTCGATCAGATACTGCGAGCCGATGTTCGACGTCATGATGAGCACCGCATTGCGGAAATCGACGGTGCGACCCTGCGAGTCCGTCAGACGACCGTCATCGAGGATCTGCAGCAACACGTTGAAGACGTCGGGATGCGCCTTCTCGATCTCATCGAACAACACGACCGCGTACGGCCGCCGGCGAATCGCCTCGGTCAGCTGGCCACCTTCTTCGTAGCCGACATATCCGGGCGGCGCGCCGATCATCCGCGCGACCGCGTGTTTCTCCATGTACTCCGACATATCGAGCCGCACGAGCGCCCGCTCGTCGTCGAACAAGAACTCGGCGAGGGCCCGCGCCGTCTCCGTTTTGCCCACGCCGGTGGGACCGAGGAAGATGAATGAGCCGGTCGGGCGATTCGGATCCTGCAGCCCGGCGCGTGCGCGCCGCACGGCATTCGCCACCGCGGCCAACGCCTCGCGCTGCCCGATGACGCGACGCCCCAGCTCGTCTTCGAGCTTGAGCAGTCGTTCCTTCTCCGATTCCAGCATCTTGGTCACCGGGATGCCGGTCCACTTCGACACGATCTCCGCGATATCCTCGGCATCCACTTCTTCCTTGAGGTATTGCACCTTCTTCTGGATCTCGGCGAGCCGCTTCTCGAGCGTCTGAATCTCCTTTTCGGCCGCCGGCACGCGGCCGTAGCTGATTTCCGCGGCCTTCTGGAGATCGCCGCGCCGCGTCGCCTGCTCCGTCTCCATCCGCAGCTGCTCGAGCTCCGCCTTCTTCGCCTGGATCTTCTGAATTGCATCCTTCTCCGCGGTCCACTGCGCCTTCATCGCGTTCGACTGCTCGCGCAGCTCGGCAAGCTCCTGCTGGATCTTGTCGCGCCGTTCCTTGGACGCCTTGTCTTTCTCCTTCGCGAGTGCGGCGAGCTCGATCTCGAGCTGGGTGATCTTGCGCTCGACCTCGTCGATCTCTTGCGGCAGCGAGTCAATCGCGATGCGCAGCCGCGCCGCCGCCTCGTCGATCAGGTCGATCGCCTTGTCGGGTAGGAAGCGGTCGGTGATGTAGCGATGTGAGAGAGTCGCAGCGGCGACGAGAGCGTTATCTGTTATCCGTATTCCGTGGTGAACTTCGTATTTCTCCTTCAGGCCACGCAGGATCGCGATCGTATCTTCGACCGACGGTTCGCCGACGTAGACCGGCTGGAAGCGACGCTCGAGTGCGGCGTCCTTCTCGATATGCTTGCGATACTCATCCAGCGTCGTGGCACCGACGACGTGGAGCTCGCCGCGCGCCAGCGCCGGCTTGAGCATGTTCGACGCATCGACGGCACCTTCGGCACCACCGGCACCGACGAGCGTGTGGAGCTCGTCGATGAACACGATGTACCGCCCCTCGGTCGCGGTAATCTCCTTGAGCACCGACTTGAGCCGCTCTTCGAACTCGCCGCGGTATTTGGTGCCGGCGACCAGCGCACCGATGTCGAGCGCGATCAGATGCTTGTTCTTGAGCGAATCAGGGACGTCGCCGTTGATGATGCGCTGCGCCAATCCTTCGACGATTGCGGTCTTGCCGACGCCGGGCTCACCGATCAACACCGGATTGTTCTTCGTGCGGCGCGAGAGCACCTGCATCACGCGGCGGATCTCTTCATCGCGGCCGATGACGGGATCGAGCTTCCCCTTGCGCGCGACCTCCGTGAGATCGCGGGTAAAGCGCTGCAGCGCTTGATACTTGCTCTCGGGCTCCTGGTCGGTCACGCGATGCGCGCCGCGGACGCCCTCGAGCGCCGCGAGCAGGTCCTTACGGCTTACGCCATTGGCCGAGAGCAGCTCGCGTGCCGTCGTGCCCTTCTCTTCCGCGAGGGCGAGCAGCATGTGCTCGGTCGAGACGTACGCATCGCCCAACGCCTTCGCGTCTTCATCGGCGCGATCGAGGACGCGCGACAGCTCGCGCGACAGCGTCGGGTCCGCACCGCCCGACTGCTTGGGAAAGCGATCGATTTCGCGCGCGGTCTCCGTCTGAAGCTGGGTGACATTGAGCCCGGCCTTCTGGAGCAGCGGGACGACAATGCCCTCGTCCTGCTGCAGCAGGGCGTAGAACAGATGCGCGTCGTTGACGACTGGATTGCCCTTTGAGCGGGCGTAGGAGGCAGCCTGTTGCAGGGCCTCCGCGGCCTTAACGGTGAGTCGATCTGGTTGGATCATCGCTGGACCCTAAGGCAATCGGTGTGCCGAGGAAAGGTGCCGAACTGGCAGAAAAGGGCGGCAATGGCGGCAAAAAAAAGGCGGCATGGTCTAAACCCATGCCGCCTCTGCCGCCCATGCCGCCCCTATTTCATGATGATCATCTTCTTCGTAAACCTTCGCCCGTCTACAACCAGTTGATAGATGTAGACGCCGGACGCGGCCGGGGTACCCGTGTTCAGGACGTTGCCATCCCAGTAGGCGCTGAACGCACACGCTGAGGATCCTGACGTTGCGCACGTCAGCTCGAGATCCGACAGCGCTTCGCCCGTGCCCTGAAGGATTGGCACCGCGACCAGCTGCGCGAGCACGTTGTAAATCTTGAGCGATACCTTCGGCCGATGACCATTGGCAAACAGATCACCGTTCAACGTGAACGGGATCGTGGTCGCCGGATTAAACGGGTTCGGATAGTTCTGCTTGAGCTCCACCAGCGGTGGCGGCGTTGCTTGCCCCACGACGCCGTCTACTCCCCCCGCCAGCAGCCCTCCCCCGAGCCCCCCCGCCAGCAATGCCCAGGCGTACAGCTTCATCTCACCGACTCCTCGGCAGACGTAAAGATGCGTTAGACCGCTCTCCTTGTTGGTACAGGGCGCAAAGGTTTAATGCTGCACCTGAAAAAGCTAGGATACGCTCAGGGCCTGTCAAGCACGGAGAACCCTCGTATCTCCCTTACGGGTCGTGATGCCGCGCCGGTCCGCCCACTCGAGCAGCGGTATCAAGTACTTGCGCGTCAAGCCGAGCCTGTCACGAAACTGTGCGGGGGTGGCAGCGCCCAGCTCGCGCAGCGTCTCCTCCACCGCGCGCTGAAACTCCTGCAGCGCCTCCTTCAGGGCATAGCGTTCTTGATCCACACGCTCGACCGACCCTTCGCGCGCCAGATGCGCGAGCAGGGCCGGTACCGATGGATCGGACAGCTCACGCTGCAATTCTGAGACCGTGGGCAGCTGCCACCGGGCCTCGGCCAAGCGCTGCGCCAACCTCCCGCCCGCATCGTTCGCTCGCGCCTTGAGCGCCGCACTCCATCCAGGCTTCCGCACGGCGGCACCGCCCTCCACCAACTCCCACGCCTGTTTCTTTACGCCGTGCTCGACGATCAGGTCCAGCACAGCCGCTGGGGCATTCAGCGTCGCGCGCAGCGCCTGCAGGGAGAGGCCGGGATCGAGCGGATGTTGCTGGTGATGCGCGGCCACCACAGTCGCCAGCCGCTCCACTTCCGCGGCAATCGCGCGGCGGGCAACGAGAAATTCGCCCACCGGGAGGACACCCTTCCCCGCCGCGGCGATAGTAGCCGGAACGTCGGAGGGGAGAACGCCCAGGCGGACGGCGATGTCTGTCACGCGGACGCCGGCGAGGCCGGCTTCATCCACGAACCGCGCAAGCCGCTCGGCCGGCGACTGGCCGGCCGCGAGCCCGCGCTCGGAAACGCGGGGGCGTTTCAGGGGGAACGGATCGAGGACTTCACCGCCTCCAATCGTCGTGACAGGCGAGAAGCTCCGGATGACAAACCGGTCGCCGCCACGGGCCACGAGAGGACGCTCAAGGACAAGCCGGGCCAAGCCCGAGTCCCCAGGCCCCAGGCCCCGAATCTGCGCCACCCGCCCGAGCACCTCTGCCGTGCCGAGATGGACGCGAACGCGGGTTCGCGCCGCGAGCGGTTTGCGCGCCGAGGGCAGCAGCTCCAGCGCCACATCGAGCGTGGTCGTGGCCGCCCACCCCGTGCCTGTGACGGCTACAGCCCCTCGCTCGAGCTCTTCCTTAGCGACTCCAACAAGCGCGAGCGCCGTACGTCGGCCCGGCCCCGCCTGCTCGGCGTCGTGACTGTGGATCTGAATCGACCGCACGCGGACTTCGCGATCCAGTGGGAGGAGCCGCACGTTTTGCCCCGCGCCCACAGTGCCGCTCCAGGTCGAACCAGTAACGACGGTCCCCGCGCCCGGAAGCGCGAAAACCCGGTCGATCGGTAGGCGGAATAAATCGCCCGAAGGACGTTCGTGCAGATCCTCCGCAACCTCCACCAGCGCCTTTTTCAGATCCTCCAAACCCTCCGCCGTTAGGGCACTCACCGCGATAGGCGCGCGCCACCGCATGCGGCTGCGCGAGAGGCGCTCGGCGACCTCGGTGCGTACGAGTCCCAGCCATTCGTCATCCACGAGATCGCGCTTGGTCAGAACGGGAATGCCGCGGCGCACGCCCAGCAGCTCGACAATGGCGAGATGCTCCTCGGTTTGCGGCATGATGCCCTCATCGGCGGCGATAACGAGCAGCGCGACGTCGATGCCGGTCGCCCCGGCGAGCATGTTCTTGACGAATCCTTCGTGGCCGGGCACATCGACGACGCTGGCGTGAACGTCGCCCGGCAGCGGCAACGGGGCGAATCCGAGATCGATCGTGATCCCGCGGCGCTTTTCCTCTTCCCAGCGGTCGGTATCGACGCCGGTGAGCGCCTTCACCAGCGCCGTCTTGCCGTGATCGATGTGCCCGGCGGTGCCGATTACGAACCGGGAGGCGGAGGAGGGGCCCACGCGCGACGCTCCCAGATGTCTATGGCGCTCGACTTCGGTTCACTTCCATTGCTTCTCGTCTCATCGAGATGGTGCCGGACGAAGCGGGCGACGAGCCGTCGATGGGCCGCGGCATGCGGAGCATCGAGCACCGGTAGCGGAGCGTCTTCATCATTCAAGGCGACGAGATCGTGATAGGCTCGCGGCGGTAGCTTGGTGGGCGGTTGCGAGCCTGCGCACTTCGCACAGAGCACGCCACCTTCCGCGATGCTGAAGGCCACGGTGCCGGACACGGTGTTGCCGTCTCGGACACAAGCGTCGAGCTGCGGCGCGAAGCCCAGGACCCCGACGAGCAACCACAGCCAGCGGACCGCCGCCGCATCGGCCTCCCCCGCGTCGGCTCGGACCAGCGTATCCAGTCCCCGGATGAACGCCTCGTAGGCGGCGGGCAACGGTGCGGGCGGCGCCATCTTGAGCATCACTTCGGACAGCGCCGCCGCCCCGGCGAACCGGCCCAGGTCATCCGCCAGACCGCGGCGCAGCTGGATGACGTCAAAGGCGGCAAGGGTCTGGAGCTCGCGCGTCTCCTTGTGATAGAGCTGCGCCACCCCTTCACTCAGCGTCTCGAGCGCCGCGCCGAACGGGCTCCGGGGCCGGAGCACGCCCTTGGCGATCGCGCTCTGTATGCCGTAATCGCGTGTCGCCAGGCGCACAATCTTGGACGTCTCGCTGTAGCGGTAGGTTCGGAGAACGACGGCGGGTGTCGAAACGAGACTCACGAAGAAAATATAGCCGTCGCGAGCATATCCAGTCCGTCCACGAGGCGCGGGCCCGAGCGGCTTAAGTACGCGGATGCGTCGAGGCAATGCACCGCCGGCGCAAGCTCGTGCAGCCGCGGCGCGTAGCGGGCCGCTTCGCGGCGCGTCTCCGCAAGATCGAACCCGCACGGCATGACCAACACGACCTCGGGGTCGAGCGCGGGGAGGTCCGACCATTCCACCCGGTACGAGGGCCGCCGCGCCGTTCCCGCGACGAGCTGGCCCCCCGCGATGTCGATCAGCTCTGGTACCCAATGGCCGGGCACGTACGGTGGATCGAGCCACTCGAGCGCGAGGACGCGGCGTCGCGGCCGACCGGCGACGCGCTGGCGCACGGCATCAATCCGCCGGCGCATGTTCGCGACCAGGGCATCAGCCTCAGCGATTGCACCAGTCGCGCAGCCCACGTCGCGAATGCTTTGGAAAATGGCCGCGAGGTCATGCGCATCCAGTGACAGAACCTGTGTTCCCACACTCAAGTGTTGGCCCGGTTCACCACTGCGCTTAAAGCGCAGTGCATCATTGGGCCCACTCTTCAGAGTGTGGACAACCTGAGTCTCCGGCACCGCGCACACATCGCAGATGCCCTGCGTGAGAATGAGGTCCGGCTCGAGCCCATTGATCGCGTCTATATCCATCTCGTAGACGCTGCCTTCCTCACGCAGTGTTGCGCGGACCGCGGCATCGATCTCGGCACTCGAGAGACCGTCGAGATTGCGGCGCGGCCGGGTCAGCCTGGGGAGTCCGGTGAGGCTCGGCGGATAGTCGCAGCTATGCGAAATCCCAACGAGGCGATCCTGGAGGCCGAGCGCACACACGATTTCGGTTGCGCTCGGCAGCAACGAGACGATGCGCGTGGCGACGCCTACGTCATTTCCCCGGCTGCAGGACGATGAACTTCACGTCGTCCTTGGAGATCGCGCGCAGCCAGGCGATGAGCGCGTCCACACTGTCCGGTGGCGCCGTGCCGCGCTGGCCCGTCATGCGGCGCGTGACCCGCAGCTCGCGTCCCTCCTGGGCGTACTCGGCGCTGTAGCTGCCGAACTGACTCGATTCCGTGACGTTCGGCGGCAACTCGGCCTTCCAGCCCGGCGGGAGCGTCATCCGCAGCTCCGCCACACTCTCGATCGGGCCGATGACCTCTGAAATATCGATCGGGAAGCGACGCGGCTTGCGGCGCTCGAGCTGCGACGCCAAGCCGAGTGACGAGAAGTTCGGGAGCGCGGTGGGCAGCGTGAAGATGCGAGTGCCGCCTGTGCTGGAAAGCACGGGGGCGTCATGGACAAGCAGCGTCACCCGTGGTTTCGCTTGCAGGTCTCGACCGTCGAACAACGTCAAACTGTCGCCCGACGCGCCGGAGAACACGCCGTTCGCGAGCGCCTGGGTCAGGCGACTGAGCTCGTCCTTGCTGAACACACGCGCGTACGCGCGTCGCAGGCCGTACTGGAGGCCGCCACTCTTGGCCTCGGTGTAGCGCCCGGTGAAGTGGCCGTCGGCGGTGAGCTCACCGGTAATGCGCGTCTCGGAACGGTTCGCCGACGGCGAACTCAGGGGCAGCGTGACTTCCTCGAACGTGCCATCGTCGTGGACGACGAGCACGAACGAGCCTTCCTCGGCCGGCGGCAGCTCACCGTACGGCGTCAGGTCCGAGGTGAGGTCCAGATAGATGCGTCCCCCGCCCCCGTTCTTCGCCGGACGGTCCACGGCGGCGATCATATGATCGAATTGCTGTACAGTCGGCAGCGTCGAATCGGCGCCGCCGCTGGAGCTCAGCAGCACGGGATAGGCATTGAGGCCGAGTCTCCGCACCAGCGCGATGAACAGCGTCGCTTTGTCCTTGCAGTCACCATAGCGCGTTTCCAGTACCTGGGCCGGCAGCCGCGGCAGATAGCCCCCAATGCCGAGGGAGAGCGAGACATACCGAAAATCCTGCGAGACCCAGCGATGTACTGCCCGCAGCGAATCCTCCAGCGAGTGCGCGTCCTTCACATGTTCGGCAAGCTGGGCTTCGAGGGCCGGGTTCAGGGTGTAGCGGCCCGCCGACAGCTTGGCGTACCAGCGCGCGAGGTCACCCCAGCTGATCGGTGCTCCCACGTCGATATGCACCGAGAGCGTGTTGGGCGACGCCGCGAACGGCTCGCCTTGAATCTTCACAACGTCCTTGGTGGCCCAGGTGTAGACGCGGCGTCCCCGCGACTCCACGTCCAGGCGCTTGAAGTGCACGTTGTGTTCCTGGATGCGCGGCGTGACGGAGACCGGCACGTCGACGACCAGGCGCGAGCGTCGCGTCAGCACGCCGTTCGTGACCCGCCAACCGCTGTAGTAATCGCCCGGGACGAGCGGTTTCACGCGCTCGACTGTGTAACTCCAGTCCACCAGCGTGCCGGGTGCGACGCCGCTCAGCGTGACGCGATGCACCTTCTCATCGGAATACACGGGCGCTTCCAGCGCGACGGGCGCGAGCGACTCCTGCTCATGGGCGGGCTTCGCGCTGACGATCTCACCGCTCGGTTTGACGACGCGGATCCAGTTGATCGTCAGCTTCTCGGAGCCACTCGAGTAGGAAAAGCTTTGCTCGCCCCACGCCTCCGCCCCGTCTTGGTTCAGAATCTGGACGATTTGCCGGTAGGTGCGGCTGCTGCGGCCGTCGGGCTCGAACCGCACGACGCCGTCGTCGAGCAGAAAGACGTAGTCGTCGTCGGAATAGTCGACGGGATTCACGGCCAGCTTGTAGATCGTATCGCTCTGGACCGACGGATCCCCGGCGGGGGTGATCCGCGGAGCTTGCGAGCACAAGGGGCCTGCAACGAGCGCGAGCCACGCGGCGAGAACGAAACAGCGCATCGAACAACCTCCAACCGGGAAGAACGAGAACCGGAAGCTAATCAACAACAACTCGTACCCCAAGGAAGATCGTCCGGCCGAGCACGCGGAACCCGGGTAGGTCTTCGCGGTGGTCGTTGAAGAGGTTTGTGGCACGGCCCGTCACCACGACCCGTCCCCGTTCCAATCCGTACTCAACGGCGAGGTTGACGCGCGTATAGGGTTGCACCGCGACTCGCCGTTGCCCGGCGGGACGGCGGAAGTCGAGATCGTCACGCTTCCCTACCCAGAGCGCGCCGAGGGTCATCCGAATGCCGCCGCCCCAGGTCGCGACGAGCTCCGGAGCGATCGTGTGCGCCGGCCGGCGAATGAGCGGCTTGCCCGGCACGAACAACCCGTCGGGATCGCTCGGCGAGCCTGACTCGACGACGCGGGTGTGGAGATATGTGTAGCGCAGCGAGCCCGTCATGGAGCGGGAGAACGCCGCCGCAGCCTCAGCCTCTACGCCCGCGGCGACCGCACCGTCCACGTTGAAGTAGTTCGGCTGGCCCGCGGGAGGTGCGGGATTGTACTCGATCAGATCACGGAATCGCTGATTGAAATACGTCACCGCAATACCGCCGCGCTCAATCCCGACTTCCCAGCTGCGCGACCGCTCCGGATCGAGAGCAGGGTTCCCCGTCACGAAGCCGTGCGCGAAGTTCTCGAAGAAAGTCGGCTCTTTGAACCCGGTTCCCACGGAGGTGCGCAGGCGCAGTTCGCCAGGGAGGCGATATACCAATCCCGTCCGATATGTCGTGTGCGTGCCGAACTGCGAGTTGTCGTCCAGGCGCCCGCCCAGCGTGAGGGCAGCATGGCCGCGGGCGATCAGCGCCTGAGTGAAATAGCCGGTGTTGTGACGTTGCACGCGGATAGAATCGGGGAAAGTGCCGTATGAGGCGCTGAACTGGCTGGTGCCGCGCTGCCGCTCGTCTTCGTACTCGATTCCACCTGTGACGGTGAGACCTGCGGGTGCGCTCCAGGTGAGTAGCCCGCTCGTCGTCGCGCGCCGCACCCAGTCACGGCTCCAGAACGTGCCGTCCTCTCCCGGGGAATCGGGTTCATCGTTAAAAAACAGCCGCGACTCTTTGAGACCGGCGCTGAGCCGAGCGTTCACGCGGCTGCCGATCACGCGATCTGCGACGAGACTAAGCAGCGGGCCTCGCTCGGCGGCGCGTTGATTCGAATCCACCGGAGCTCCGGACCCGTCGGTCGGGAAATGATAGAGGTCGTCGCCGTAGCGATACGTGAGACTCACATCCGTGCGCGCATCCGCTCGGACCTTCATGCGGGCGTTCACCACGGTGTTGCGGTATTGATTGTTGTAGGGATACAGACCGTCGGACGAGAATCGAGAGACGCGCGCCGCGTAGCCGACGACCGTCGTTCCACCCGCTACATCAAGGGCTCCGTCCAGCGACGCGTAAGTTCCGGCCTGGAGCTCAGCGCCAACCTGGGGCGTTCGACCCATACCGGTGCGTGTGAAAATCTGCACGACGCCCGTCACCGCATCGGAGCCGTACAGCACGCTGACCGGGCCGCGTACGACCTCGATGCGGTCAACGTTATCGGTAGTCAGATGGGCAAGATCGATCCCGCCGCCCGCCTGATTCAGCGGTACACCGTCCAGGAGCACCTTTACGTAGTCGCTCTCGCCGCCGCGCATGAACAGCGACGTCTGCCCACCGAAGCTGCCGGTCTCCACGATATGGACGCCGGGAACGGTCTCGAGGGCATCGGCGACGGTCCGAACTCCCCGCGCGACGAGATCCGCACCGTGTAGCACGGTCACGGCGGAGGCGACGAGGTCTGCCGCTACCGGGACCCGAGTCGCGGTGACCACCACGGGCTTGAGGACGACCGTGTCCTGAGGTTGCTGCGAGGCGAGCGCGAGAACGAGGAGCATCACGTTCATGCCCGAGACTCCTTCTGTTTGCGGAGCGGGATCATCTGCGGGCGGCCATCGATCGTCTGCATCGTGACCGGCCAGGAGAACACCATTTCGACGGTTTGTTTCGTCAGAACATCCGCCGGCGCACCCGCGGCGACGGGGCGGCCGCCTTCGAGCAGCAGCAGCGAATCGGCAAAGCGGGCGGCGAGGTTCAAGTCGTGCGTGATCATCAAGACGCCGAGCCCTCCTCCCGGATCTGCGACCAGACCGCGCACGAGCTCGAACAATCCCATTTCGTGCTTCAGGTCGAGCGACATGCCGGGCTCGTCCAGCACGAGCAGCTTGGGTTCCTGCGCGAGTGCGCGCGCCACGCGCACGCGCTGATACTCGCCGCCCGAGAGCGTCCAGACCCAGCGATCAGCGAGGTGTCCGACGTCGCAGGCCGCGAGCGCGCGATCCACGGCGGCGTGGTCTTCGGGGCGCTCGCGGCCCCAGAGCGACAGATGCGGGTAGCGGCCGAGGAGCACCGTTTCGCGCACGCGCTGCGGAAAGAGGTTGTCCTCGCGCTGGGGCACCACGCCGACGACGCGGGCGAGCTCCTGGCGCGGCCAACGAGATGCAGGAATGCCGATCACGTCGGCACGTCCCGCGAGCGGCACCAGCGCACCAAGCGCGATCCGCACAAGCGTGGTCTTTCCGCTCCCATTGGGACCGAGTACGGCGTGGAATTCGCGCGGGCCGACGGCCAGAGACACGTCCGTCAGTGCGTCTCGCGATGCGCCGGGATAGCGATAGCTCACCCCCGCGAGCCGGAGCATCAGGCGCCCCAACGCACGACGCACCACGCACGACGCACGGTTTTCACGCGATCGTCCAGCGCTTGAGCAGGAACGCGAACACGGGGACGCCGATGAGGGCAGTGACCACGCCGACGGGCAACTCACGCGGCGCCACGATGGTACGCGCCAGCGTGTCGGCCAACGCGAGCAGCGTGCCACCGCCGATAAAGGCGGCAGGCAACAGTGCGCGATGGCGGTGGCCCCAGGTGAGCCGGGCGATATGGGGGACGACCAGTCCCACAAACCCGATGACCCCGGAGACGGCCACGGCCGCGGCGGTCAGCAGGGACGCGGCGAGATAGACCCGGCGTTTGACGGCTTCGACGTCCGCGCCCAGATAGCCGGCCGATTCCTCACCCAACGCGAGCAAGTCGAGCGGCCGCGCGGCGGCGAAGAGCACAATCAAGGGAATAGGGGCGTACAGCGCGACCAGGAGCACCGCGTCCCACGAGGCGCCGGAGAGCCCGCCCCAGAGCCAGAGGAACGCGTTGCGCAGCTCGGCAGCGTCGGCCAGCGACACGATCGCCGTCGTAATTGCGGCGGCGAACGCGCCGATCGCTACGCCGCCCAGCAGCAGAATGCGGGGGTCGAGTGCCGCGCCACCGATCAGTCCCAGGCGATACACGAGACCCAGCGCGGCCAGCGCACCAACAAAGGCGGCGATCGGCAGGGCCCAGGGACCGGACAGGTGGAACGCGATCGCCACGACGGCGCCCAGCCCGGCACCGCCGGAGAGGCCAAGGAGGAACGGATCGGCGAGCGGATTGCGCACGAGCGCCTGCAAGCCGGCGCCGGCAACCCCCAGCGACCCACCGACCAAAAAGGCGAGCAGCGCGCGCGGTGCCCGCAGGCTCCAGACGATATCCGAATGCAGCAACTCCCCAAGCGGCACCGCCGCGGGCCCGAGGACCACGCTCGCGATCAGCGCGAGCACCGTGGCCGCACCCAGGATGGTCCATTTCATCGGTTGGATCCATGGTGTAGGGGCCCAGCATGCTGCGCCCCTACCTCATCGTGCTCGAGTCTTTCCCGCAATTCCCGAATCGCCTGGCCGGAGCGCGGTCCCGGACGGCCGAACAGTGACCCCTTGAGCAGGAGGAAATGGTTGTCGCGCACGGCTCGCACAGCGCGCCACTCGCGACGCCGCATATACGCCGGCGGCGCCGACGAGTCGGACAGCACGGCGATCCACTCAGGGTTGCGGGCGACGATGGTCTCTAGCGACACCTGCGCGGACGGCGCGCTGATGTCACCGAAGACGTTGCGGGCGCCGGCCCGAGTCGCGAGCTCATCGAGATAGCTGCCGTGGCCGATGATGATGGGCGGATTGTCCCAAACAACAAAAGCGATGGTGGAGGTTGGTGGAGGTTGGTGGAGGTTGGTGGAGGTGAAACCGTCCATGGCCCGTGCTAAAGATTCAGCGCGCTGTTCAAGGCCGGTCAGGCGTCCCAGGGTTCGCGCCGCCGGTCCGAGGTCTTCGAGCCGGTTCAGATCGATCAGCACCGTGCGGATGCCGAGCCGCTCGAGCTGCTGGGCCGCCGTGACGTTGGGACCGGCGTTGTACAGCACCACCAGGTCCGGCTTCCGCGCCGCCACAGCCTCGACGTTCGGTGGCAGTCCGTCCCCCACACTCGGCACCGCGAGGGCCCCGGGTGGATAGTCGCACCACTGCGAGCGACCCACCAGGCGATCCCCAGCGCCGATCGCGAACAGGATTTCGGTGAACGATGGAAGCAGCGAGACGATGCGACGCGCCGGCTGAGCATCGTGCCGACGTGCCGACGTGTTACATGCCGCGAGGAAGAGCAGAACGACGAAAGACGCGCGCTTCACCATCCCTCCCGCGAGGGAACCGACTGGTGGCGCGAATGAAGACGTCTCCTGGCTTCGGGCGAATCGCGAGGCCTTCCCGGGAAGGGTCCCCAGTGGCTGGATCGCGTGTAGGGGCGCAGCATGCTGCGCCCCTACATCACAGCTGCCCGTTACAGTGGCGGGGCCGCGCCGGACTTACACCGGCTTCCGTATCCCCATTCGCAAAATGACGACTATGTCAGTCTAGATGCCGCGGGTCTCCGGCGCAATGCCCACACGAGCGCGACCAGCATGCCGGCGGCCACCACCCCGATGACATACGGCAGCAACACCTGCGCCCGGAATTTTCCCGGCGGCAGCCGAATCTCGACCCGCTCGCCCGCGGCGAGCGGACCGGCGCGATACGCGGCGAAGCGACGCCCTTCGATCTCCTTGCGACCGAACGATTCGAGCTTGGACGCGATCACCACGGCGGCGGTATCCTCGACCAGCAGGTTCACCTCGATGGTGGGTTGGTCGATGGGCATGACGAACGTGCGCACGCCCGCCGCGAGCGTGTAATCATAGCTCAGTTGCTTCGGCGGGCCGGGGGGAATGGGCGCGTAGATGAGGACGCTATCATTGCGGAAGCGCATCGCCTCCGGCGAGACGTCCCCCTGCCCCGCCCGATACTGGCCTGTATGCTCCGGCATGCGACCCGCCCATGTGGGCACGAGCGTGTCGTCGGTGATCCGTGTCGCCTGCCCCGGATTCTCGAGCTCGAGAATCTCCAACACTTCGCGCGAGCCGTCGGTGGTTGCGGTGCTGATCGTCGCCAGCCGTCGCGCCAGGCGGAGCGGCGGTCCGGAGCGGCTCGCCGGAAACGCCACGATGTCCTCGACATGCACCGCCGGCCGGCCGACGACGTTCAACGGCAGCGAGAAATAGGCGATGCTGTCGAACCACACGCTGATGACATAGCCGCTGGTGCTGTCCGGATTCCGCAGCGCCAGGCGATACCGGCCGCGGGCGTCGCTGCGCACCGAATCGATCGGACCGGCGCTCGCGCTCGCCATGCGGTGCAGCACGACGACGGCGTCTGCCAAGGGCACCGTGTCCCGGCCGCCCCGCAGCACGCGCCCGCTGACGCTCACCGGTTGCTGCGCGGCGAGCGTCGCGAAGGCACCGAGCGCCAGGATCAGGCAGCTACGGCGTGAACTTCCCGAAATCTTCAGGATCGAGGTTCTGGAGGTATGACTTCAGCGTATCGGCATCCAGCGGGCTGCCGCCGGTCCCCGGCTGGATCGAGCCGTCGCTCGTATCGATGGAGGTGAGCTCGAGCAGTGTCTCGCTCGTCATGATCGGCGCCTTCAGCCGCAGCGCGAGCGCGATCGAGTCCGACGGGCGGGCGTCGATCTGAATGATCGTGTCGCCGCGATAAATGTGCAGCTCGGCAAAGTATGTGTTGTCCTTCACCTGCGTGATGATGACCTTGCGCAGCTCGGCGCCGAGGCCGACGATCACCTGTTTGAGGAGATCGTGCGTCAGCGGGCGCGAGAACTTGACGCCGGCCAGCTCCATCGCGATGGCGCTGGCTTCGGCCGGTCCGATCCAGATCGGCAGCACGCGCTGACCATCGTTTTCCTGCAGAATCACGACCGGCGTGTTGGTCGTCCGATCCAGCCCGAGGTGAGCTACTCGAACCTGCAGCATGGCTCCCCCCGGGGTGGCCATCAGGTCCCCATATCCCAGGAGGCGAGATACTTCCGCTGTGCCGGAGTGAGAGTGTCGATCGCCACGCCCATCGCTTGCAACTTGAGACGCGCGATCTCCTGATCGAGCTCGACCGGAATCCGGTGCACGTCCTTCGACAGTTTCTTGGCGTTGTTGACGACGTACTCGGCGGCGAGCGCCTGATTGGCGAATGACATATCCATCACGCTCGCGGGATGCCCTTCGGCGGCTGCCAGGTTGATGAGCCGGCCATCGGCGAGCACGAACAGCCGCTTCCCGGCCAGTCGCCACTCCTCGACGAACTCGCGCACAGCCTTCGGTCCTTCACCGACCTTCTTCAGACCCTCGAGATCGATTTCCACGTTGAAGTGCCCCGAGTTCGCGAGAATCGCGCCGTCTTTCATAGCCCGCATGTGCTCGACCCGTATGACCTCGACATTGCCCGTCAGGGTGACGAACAGATCGCCGACTGGCGCCGCCTCTTCCATCGGCACGACCCGGTAGCCATCCATTTGTGCTTCGAGCGCCTTCATCGGGTCAACTTCAGTCACCAGGACATTGGCCCCGGCACCGCGGACCCGCATCGCAAATCCGCGACCGCACCACCCATACCCCGCCACGACGACCGTGCTCCCGGCAATCAGGAGGTTCGTCGCGCGGATGATGCCGTCGAGCGTGGACTGCCCGGTGCCGTAGCGGTTGTCGAACAGATGCTTGGTCTGGGAATCGTTGACGGCAATCACGGGGAACTGCAGCACGCCGTCTTTCGCCATCGCCTTGAGACGAATCACACCCGTCGTCGTCTCTTCGGTCGAACCGATGACTCCGCCGACAAGTGCCTTGCGGTCCGCGGTCGAAAGGGTCTCGATCCACTTGCGCACCGGTGGGGCCAGGTCATCCAGACGGTTCAGCGCGATCATGTGCAGCGCGCCGACCAGATCGGCCCCGTCGTCCATGGTAATGTCGGGCCGATGCGCCAGCGCGGCGCGAATGTGCTCGTAATACGTCGCGTGATCCTCGCCCTTGATGGCGAACACCTTGATGCCGTGATCCTGGACGAGATGTGCCGCCACGTCGTCTTGTGTGGACAGCGGATTGGAGGCGCAGAGCGCGACGTCCGCACCTCCGGCCTGCAGCGTGACGGCGAGATTCGCCGTCTCGGTGGTGACATGGAGGCAGGCCGCCAGCCGCTTGCCCACCAGCGGCCGCTCGCGAGCGAACCGTTCCCGGAGCTGCCGGAGCACCGGCATGGATCGTTCGGCCCATTCCGTCCGCCGCCGGCCTTCGTCGGCGAGCCGAATGTCCTTGATGTCGTGCGTCGATTTGGTTTTGGTTGCCGTCTCAGACATTGGCTTTCCGGGATGTACGGGAAGCCCGTTCGGCGGCCACTTTCAGCTCTTCGGCGCGATCGACGTGCTCCCAGGTGAACAGCTCGACTTCGCGCTCGCCGACCTTACGGCGCTCTGGCGCGCGGCCAAAGTGACCGTAAGCCGCCGTGGGGCGGAAAATGGGATTGCGGAGGTTCAAGGCCTGTATGATTCCGCCCGGCGTGAGGTCGAAGACTTCGCGGACGGCGTTTTCGAGGGCGTCCTGCGGAACGGTGCCGGTGCCGAACGTGTCGACCATGATGGACACGGGATCGGCGACGCCGATGGCGTAAGCGACCTGCGCTTCGCACCGCTTCGCCAGGCCCGCCGCGACGATGTTCTTGGCGACCCAGCGCATCGCGTAGGTGGCGGACCGATCGACCTTGGACGGATCCTTGCCGCTGAACGCGCCGCCGCCATGCCGCGCCATCCCGCCGTAGCTGTCCACGATGATCTTGCGGCCCGTGAGGCCGGCATCACCCTGCGGTCCCCCAACCACGAAACGGCCGGTCGGATTCACCAGCACATCCTTGTCGCTCACGTCGAATCCCGCTTCGCGAACGATCGGCCTGATGACATGCCCCAGAATGCCGGCGCGCAGCTCGGTATTATCGATCATGTCGGAGTGTTGTGCCGACACGACGACCTTATCGATGCCAACCGGTTTGGAGCCCTCGTAGACCACGCTGACCTGCGTCTTGCCGTCGGGACGCAGCCATGGCAGCTCACCTGTCTTGCGTACTTTCGCCAGCCGCTCTGCCAGGCGATGAGCAATCACGATCGGCAGCGGCATCAGCGACGGCGTCTCGTCGGTCGCGTAGCCGAACATCATGCCCTGGTCGCCGGCGCCCCCTTTGTCCACACCCAACGCGATGTCGGTGGATTGCCGGTCGATCGTCGTCAGGATCGCGCAGGTCTGCGCATCGAAGCCGAAGTTCGCGTCGGTATAACCGATCGACGTGATCGTGCCACGCACGATGTCCGGAATGTGGACGTAGGTCGAGGTGGTGATCTCACCCGCGATGACGGCCATCCCTGTGGTGACCAGGGTTTCGCAGGCGACCCGCGCCTTGGGGTCCTCGAGCAGGATCGCATCGAGCACCGCGTCGGAGATCTGATCTGCGATCTTGTCCGGATGCCCTTCCGTGACCGACTCGGAAGTGAAGACGTGACGATGAGTTGGCATGTTTTCGGGTTCCTTAGAGTTTCAAACTACCGGAGCGCCGTCCGGCGGGCAACCGCGCATCGGGATCGAGCATGTCGGATCCCACCGCCTCCGTGAGTGCAAATCGCACGATGTCGAGCGCGAGCTCTGCCGAGCGCGCGGCGAGCGCAGCGTCGGCCGCAGCTCGCGCCTGCGCGGTGGTTACCTGGCGTATTACCCACTTGATGAATGGCAACGCCGGCGGCGCGACGGACAGCGTCTCGTACCCCAATCCTAGCAAGAGGAATGCCGAGAGCGGCTCTGAGGCCATTTCGCCACAGACGCTGGCCGGCTTGTTAGCGGCGCGCGCCGCTTCTGCAACGAGTTTGAGCAGGCGCAGGACGCTCGGATCGTGCGGTGTGAAACGATCCGCCAGGCGCGCGTTCGCCCGATCGACCACGAGGGTGTACTGCGTGAGATCGTTGGTCCCCACGCTGAGGAAGTCGCTGATCTCGACCAGCCGATCCGCCAGCACGGCCGCGGCGGGTGTCTCGACCATCACGCCTAGCGGCACGCTTTTGGCCGCGGTGATACCGGCTTTTTCCAGGCGCGCCGCCTCCTCGTGCATCAATTCCCGCGTCCGCTCGACTTCATCGAGCCGGGTCACCAACGGAATCATGAGGTGAAGATTTGTGGTCGCCGCGGCACGTAAGACCGCACGGATCTGCGTGCGAAAGATCTCCGGCTCGTCGAGACAGACCCGGATCGCCCGCCAGCCGAGGAACGGATTGGGCTCGACCGGGGTGCGGAATGGCGCGGGAAATTTGTCGCCGCCCAGATCGTAGGTTCGTACGACGACCGGATACCCCGCGAACGTCTCGCCGACATGACGGAAGTAGTTGGTCTGGGTCTCCTCATCCGGCAGCTCACTGTGTCCGGTGATCAGGAATTCCGTCCGGAGCAATCCCACCCCTTCCGCTCCATGCGCCTTCGCATCCTCCAGCTCGTCGGGCAGGTCCACATTTCCCCGCAGCGCGATGCGCACGCCGTCCACGGTCACCGAAGGCTGAGTGACGGCCTCCTCCAGGCGGGCGGCGAGCTCGCGCCTGCGGCTGTCCCTTCCCTCGGCCTCCGCCACTTCTTCGCGTGTGGGGTCGACCACCACTGTGCCGCGAGTCCCGTCCAGGATGACCTTGGTCCCGGACTTGATGCGCGCGACTGCGCCTCGCAGGCCGAAGATCGCGGGAATGCCGATCGAGTGGGCGAGAATCGCGGCGTGCGAGGTGCGCGTTCCCTCTTCGCTGATCAAGCCCACGATCTGGTCGCGGTCGAGCTGGACCGTCAGCCCCGGGGACAGCTCGCGAGCCACGAGAATCGACGGCTCGGAGAGGCTCTCCCAGATATCGGCGCCACTGCCCTTGTGCATCAAATGCTGGATGACGCGGATAGCGACCCCGGTTACATCGGCCAGCCGCTCCTTGAGGAGCGGGCTGCCCGCCGCGGTCCACAGGTCCCGCACCTCGAGCGTCTTGAACTCGAAGGCTTTTTCGGCGGTGAGGTGATTTTCGCGGATCAGCTCCGCGATGCCGCCGATGAACTCCTTGTCGTCGAGCATGAGGGACTGCGCGTCGAAAATGCGCGCCTCGTCGACGCCGGCGCGATCGACGGCCCGGGCGCGGAACTCGGCGAGCTGTCGCTTGACGTCTTTGATGGCCGCACGCAGCCGTCGCACCTCCTTCTCGACCTGCGTGCGCGCCACGACGCGATGGGGGACCTCGGGCAATGACCAACGCACGGTCATGGTCGGCCCGACGGCGATGCCCGGCGAGACTCCGATCCCTTTGAGGACGCGATCGGACGCGCTCATTCCTTGTCCTTGGCGGGAGCCTTCAAGTGCATCTCATGGAATCCGGCAGCCACCAGCTCGAGCAGCGCGGCCATCGCTTGCTGGGCGTCCTCGCCCTCGGTCTTGATGCGAATCGACGAGCCGCATTCGGCGGCCAGCGTCATCATCCCGAGGATACTCTTTCCGTTTACGACGGCGCCGTCCTTGTGCACCTCCACCGTCGACTTGAACTTGTTCGCCACTTTGACGAACTCCGCTCCCGGCCGCACGTGCATCCCGAGCGGATTCACGATCTGGGCGTCGCGCTCGATTACTGCCATATCATCCCGACGACAAGCGCCAGCGCCGACAGTCCCAGCGCCATCCGTAGACCATTCAAGCGGTCACTGCGCCAACGCAGCGCCAGAAACACCAGCCCCGCCGTCACCACCGCGGCCACCTGGCCCCAGCGTGGGAACGGAACCGCCAGGAAGCGAGCCGCAAGCGGCAGGGCAAAGCCCACGGCGAACGCCATGGCCGGACCGAGCAGCGCCAACGCTTTCTGCAGCGTCGGGCTGTGCAGTGCGATGCTCACGCGCGCCCCGTATGTCCATCCGGCGTTGAGCGCCCACCAGCGCAGCGCCACGTGACCGATGTTGTAGACGATCAGGAATCCCGCCACCGCCATCCACCCGCCGCCCAGCGCGATCGCCGCAATCGTCAGTCCCGAGAGCAACGGCAGCCATCCGGCCCACACCAAACGATCGCCGAGCGAGCCGAGCGGCCCACACAGCGCCTCGCGCAGGCGCTCGATTTGGTCCGGGGAAGCCCCGTCGTGCTCGGCCCGCGCGGCGGCGCCGACGGCCAGCCCAACGAGATAGGGATGCGCGTTGAAGAACGGCGCGCCCCGCGCGACGGCCGGCCCGTACTGGCCATTGCCGAGATCGCGCAGCAGCGGCTCCTCGGCGACGCCGACGCCCACGCCGAGCATGCGCTCGTAGTTGTACGAGCCCTGCACGGCGAACAGCCGCAGCAACGCACGGGCGAGTGCGCCGTTTACCGTAGCCATATCGTCGCCAGAATCCCGCCGCCCAGGCCAGCGGCAAACCACGCGAGATTCGGCCCACGACCCACGAGCCGCAGCGTCCCCGATGCACCCGCGGCCAGCGCGGTCCCAACGGCGGCGACGGCCAGGAGCAGCGCGCCCCGCACGGTCAGCGCACCGCCGAGGAGCGGCCGCGCCAGCCACGCGAGGACCAGGCCGACGATGGTGACCAGGGCCGCCCGCAGGGCGTCGCGCAACAGCCCACCGACATGGACACGCAGCAGCGCGCGCGGGTCTCCCGATTCCAGCCGCGTCGCGGCGGCATGCACGATCCGCGAGTTCACGCGCCGCAGCAGGTTGATGGTGAGACCCCCAAGCAGCGCCGTCACGAGTCCCACGAGCGCCCCGAGACCCAATCCGAGCACGCCCCCACCGGGCGCCGCGTGCGCCGTCGCGACCGCGGCCACCGTTGCGGGCCCGTATTCGGGGTAGCGCACGGCTCCGACGGGCAGGATGTCGTACTGCAGCAGCTCAAACACGACACCCAGCTTCAAACCCGTCGGGATGTCGCCGAGGATGGCGCCCGCGACCGTGCCTGCCACGAGCGGCCGGGCGATCATCATTTGCGGAAGGCTCACGAGATCCACGCCGACCAGCGTGCCCCACACGACGAGGGCGATGAGGAGCTCGATGGGGAGGATCATGTGAACTCTCCGACCGGCACGGCACGCGCCGTGGGCACGTCCTGCGCGGTGACCTCGACCCCGCGCGTCGCCAGCTCGCGCAGCTTGGCGGCCTCGTCGTCGGTCAGGTACACAAAGCGCAGCCGTTCCGTACGGCCGGTGCGGTGATGGACGCCGCCCACGTTCAGGCGGCGCAGCTGCGGCACGCGCGTGGCGAGCGCCACGGCGGTGTCGATGTCGCCAACCAGCAGGATGCCGACGCGCGCATCCGCCTCCCAGGTCGAGAACAGCCGCGCCGCTTGATCCACCGACGCGAAAATCACTTCGATCTGGGGCGGCACCCCCATGCGGTAGAGATCCTGCTCCCAATCGCTGCTGCTCACCTCGTCATCGACGAGAACAATGAACGCCACGTGCAGCGGCTGCCCCCATCCCACGACCACCTGGCCGTGGATCAGCCGGTCATCAATGCGATACAAGGCGAGACTCATGCGCTCACCCGGATGGCCTTTGCGCCGGCGTCGACGGCACGACGGGCGGCCTCCGCAGGTGAGATGTCGCGGTGAAAGACGAAATCGAGCAGCATCGCGAGATTCACGCCGGTCACGACGGCGATCTCGACATGCTGCTTCGCATAGCGGACCGAGCTCGTGAAGCACGAGCCCCCGGGCAGATCGACGAACACCACCGCCGGTCCTTCCCCGATGGCCGTGCGCAGCCGCTCGCCCAATTCCGCGGTGCCGCACCCCTCGTTGGAGACGCCGGTGAGCGCGTCCTGAACGCCCGTGATCGCCCCCACCGCCGCCGCGAGTGCCTGCGCGACCGCGGCGTGCGACACGATGATGCCGCGGAGGTCACTCATAGTCCTCCTCCAGGTACTGTTGCACGCCGCCCTTCTCCCGCATGCGGCGAATGAGACGCTCGTTGAACGAGTTCGCCGAATCCACGCCGCTATAGCGCAGGAGGTGCGTCATCGCGACGACTTCGCAGATCACCGTGAGGTTCTTGCCGGGATTGAGCGGCACCGTCACGAGCGGGAGCTCCACATCGAGCAGCGCGGTGCGCTGCTGATCGAGTCCGGTACGGTCGTATTCGCGCGTGTTGTCCCAGTCCTCGAGCTGCACCACGACTTCGATCCGCTTCTGCTGGCGCACCGAGCGAATGCCAAACAGCGCGTTGATGTCGATCAAGCCGACGCCGCGGATCTCCATGTAATGCCGGGAAATCTCGTGCCCGCGGCCGATCAGCACGTCGTTGCCGCGGCGCGTGACGTGGACCACGTCGTCCGCCACCAGGCGATGGCCACGCTCGACGAGGTCGAG
Organism: Gemmatimonadota bacterium; assembly: GCA_046728135.1. Lineage (GTDB taxonomy): Bacteria > Gemmatimonadota > Gemmatimonadetes > Gemmatimonadales > GWC2-71-9 > 20CM-2-65-7. The sequence goes on from JBKPDZ010000041.1 coordinate 30,188, forward strand.
CACGCATTCGCTCTTCCCGATCCCGGAACGTCCCCGGAACAAGAGGCCCACGCCAAAGACGTCGGCGAGCGAGCCGTGGACGGTCGTGCGCGGCGCGAAGGCATCGTCGAGAAACGGCTTGAGCCGCCGGTAGAACTCCGCCGTCTTGAGGCGCGTGCGAATGACGGCGATGCCTTTGTCCCGCGCCAGCACCAGCAATTCTTCCGGTGCGTCCTGGCCTTTCGTGATGACGATGCACGGCAGGTCGTAGGACAGAAACGATTCGATCGACTTGCGCCGCGCCTTGGCATCGAGCGATGCCAGGTAGGTGATCTCGGTTTCGCCGAGAATGTGAATGCGATCGGTGCCCACGAACCGGGCGGTGTAGCCGGCGAGGACGAGTCCGGGACTCGACGCCTCAGGGGACCGGATCTCGCGCGCGAGCCCCACTTCGGCCGTCAACACCTCGAGCTGGAGCGGATCGCCCTTGTGGGCGAGCAGGTCGCCGACTTTCAGCCGCGGCGGGGTCGTGGGGGGAGTGGTCACCGCGTGTCTGTCACCCGGGACCGACGCGCCGTGCGACGAGCGCGCGGTGTCTCCTTCCCATCGAGCAGCTGCCGCTTCACGCGCGCGATCGCGGCATCGAGGGCGGAGCGCAGATCGGCGCCTTGAGATTTCGCGACGTGGACTCGGGCCCGCGGCGCCTGGATCTCGATCTCGACCCCCGCTTCACCATGCTCCTCGGTGAAGATCACCTGCGCATGGTGCGGGCGCCGCACGAGCTTGACCACCTTTGCGACCAGCGCGCGCGTATGCGCGCGCAGATCGGCGTCGACTTCGGTATGACGGGCGGTGATCGTGATGCGCATCGAGTCAATGCTTCCTTTCTCGCGCCGCGATGGCCTGTTCGATCTGGGCGAGCGTCGCGCGCGCGGCGGCGTCCCACGACAGCCCTTCGGCAAACGTGCGCGCCGCGCGCCCCAGCCGCTCCACGACCGCCGGATCGGCGGCCAACGCGAGCATCCGGTCCGCCAGCGCTCGGGCATCGCCGTGGGGCACCAGGTAGCCCGTTACCTCGTCTTGGACCGATTCGCGTAAGCCCGGACTGTCAGACGCCAGCGCCGGCGTTCCGGAGGCGGCGGCCTCGACGTTCGTGATCCCCCACCCTTCTTTCGGGCTCGGAAAGACGACGGCCCACGCGCGGCGCAACAACCGTTTCTTTTCCTCTTCCGGTACGTACCCGAGGAACCGCACGGCGTCCCGCAATCCCAGTGCACCGGCGAGGCGCTCGAGGCGCGGCCGGTCATCGCCCTGCCCGCAGATGTCCAGCATCATGTCGGGGCGTGCGGCGCGCGCGATGGCAAGAGCCCGCAGGGCAACCTCCACTCCTTTATAACGCTTCAATCGGCCCAGATACAAGAACGTGGGGCGTGCGGCGCGCGGCGTGGCCGGATCGGGGCGATACGCCTGGGAATCCACGCCGGGATGGATGACGACGATCCGTTCGCGCGGCACGCCACGCCGGACGAGATCATCCCGCGTGCTCTCGGAAATGGCGTGGAACGCGGCACGGCGGTACACCCAAGGAATCGGCAGCTCGGCCGCCCACACGACCGCCGCCATGGGCGGACTCGCCTCCGCGAACGCGGTCGTCCCAAACAGGTGTGGCACGATGGCCACGAACGGCAGCGCCGTGAGCATGGGCAAGAACAGTGGAAGCTTGTTGATGTCCTCGATCACGACGTCGAAACGCTGGTTCCGCAGCGCCTGCCGCACTGCCGCGCGAGCACGCAACGCAAAACTGTGGCGTCCCGCGACCCGCGTCACCTGCATCCCGTCCACGACGGCGCGCCGCGCGCAACCCGGCCAGCCGCTCGCGATCAGATGGACCTCGTGTCCCCGCCCCCAGGAGGCGATTCGCCCGAACAGCTCGTGGAGATGGATTTCGGCGCCACCGGCCTGCGGATTCTCGCGGTCGTTCCAGTTCACGAGCAGGATCTTCACAGCGCGCCGGTCTCGTGCGCGATCGCATCGAGGACGCCGTTGATGAACGCCGGCGCGCGGGGGCCGGCGAACCAATGGGCGAGCTTCACCGCCTCGTCGATCACGACCCGGGACGGCGTCGACGCTTCGTCGAGCTCGGCGAGCGCGAGTCGGAGAATGTTCCTTTCGACGACGCCCACGCGTTCGAGCCGCCAATGCTCGGCGGCGTTCGCGATTTGGGCGTCGAACTCGGGCAGGCCAGCAATCGCTTTCGCGGCGAGATCCGCACCACGGTCGTAGCCTCCCCCCCCCCCGCGGGGTGCCGCGCCGTAGATGACCGCCACGCGGGCGACGACGGTTTCTAGTGTCGGTCTGCCGGAGAGCTCCCACGCATACAGCAGCTGGAGGGCGCGCGCCCGCGCCTTAGTCTCGGGGCGCTGCACCGAGC
>JBKPDZ010000042.1:0-11951 GCA_046728135.1 Gemmatimonadota bacterium
AGCAGCAATCGGCGACTCTCGAAGACTCCCTGAAGGAATATGACACCGATGGTCGCGTGCTGAGCGGGCACGCCGCGGCCGTCGTGGCCGATCTGGAAGATCGCATTTCACTGCTCGACGGCACCCTCACCCAGCGCGCCCAGCGGGTCGAGGACGCCGAACTCGTCAAACTGTGGCAGGAGCGCGTCGGGTTGATGCGTCAGCTGATGTACGCCCGCGCGACCCGCGCTCGCTACGTCGGGCTCTGAGAGCCCTGGAGGAACACCGATGATGCGCAACTTCACTGTGGCAGCGCTTGCCGCCTGTTTCCTGGTGCCGACCCCCGCGACCACGCAAGGGACGGCGCCACGCGCGAGCGCGCGCCCCCGCGTGCGGGTCGAGACACGCGACGGTCCATTCGGCGTCTACACCTACACCGATAAGCGCGGCCGCATCGGCGTGATCGTGGACACGAAAGCCGACGCCTCCCGCGACAAGGTCGGCGCGCGGGTCGAGGGCATCACTCCCGGTGGACCGGCGGAGAAGGCGGGGCTCAAGGCGGGGGACGTGATCACACGCTTCAACAACACCGCGCTGGGTGGCGCGGAGGCGGAGCGGGACGAGGACTCGGGACCGGGCATGAAGCTGATAGAGCTCGCCCGGCGGCTCGAACCCGGCGATACCGTGCAGGTCGAGTACCGGCGTGGCACCGACTCCCGCAAAGCCACGATCGTCGCCGAAGATCTGGGTGGCGACATGATGTGGACCGGCTCCATGGAGATGCCCGGGATGGGTGAGATGATGGAAGGGATGCCCAAGATGCACATCGGACCGGGCAGCGAGTTCGAGTTCGCCTTCGGCAGCCCGTGGGGCGGCATCGAGCTCGTGAAGCTCAACGCCGACCTCGGCGACTACTTCGGGACGCGCGAAGGGGTCCTCGTCGTCAAGGCGCCGGAAGACTCCTCCCTCTCGCTGAAGGGTGGCGACGTCATCGTCTCGATCGGTGACCGCAAGCCCGCGTCGCCCGAACAGGCGATGCGCATTCTCCGCTCGTACGATATCGGCGAGACGGTCACGCTGGATGTGCTGCGCAGGCAGAAGCATGTGACGGTTACTTGGAAGGTGCCGGAGGAAGGACGCAGGTTCTTCCGGGCACCGCGTGTGCGCGAGGAGCCGAGCTGGTTCCGCGTGGCGCCGAGGATTCGGCAACAGCTGGAGCTGCCGGTTCGGAAGCTTCGCGATGTGATTCGGAGCAGCAGGGTGATCTAAAACCGGCGGGACGGGCGTAGTAGGTAGGGGCGCAGCATGCTGCGCCCCTACATCGTTTTACCTGGCCTACCGATTTGGCCCGATCAAAATCGCGTTCGTCAACATCCGCGCCGGTCCTCGCCAGAACGCCCGAAACAAGGGATCGCTCAAAAACAGCACGACGCGCCCGTTCCCCTGGGTCTCGACCACGGCCCACGTCGAGCCCTTGAGGAGTCGCGCGGTATTGTCGGGCCACGTGAAGCCGGACAGCACCAGCGAGTCTGCCGGATCGGTGAAAGACACAGCGTTCGCGCCGCTTTTCGACGGTTTCCAGAAGGTGTCGCCATCGATGAAGACGGGGATTCGATCGCGCTCGTAGCCGAGCGTCAGCCAGTGTGTCGTATCCAGCGTCGCGCGAAAAATCGCGCCTGGGATCCACTCGGGTCGGTCGCGTGGCGCCGCCGTCTTCGAGACCAGGGGTGGCTCGCCGCCCGGCGTGGTGGTATCGGCGCTCGCGCCGCTATCGGGCGCGACGCGCGCGATGCTCGAGAGCCCCACGTCCTTGTTGGCCGCGAGATCCCCCGCGCCGCCATATCCGATGAGCACGCCGCCGGAGCGCACCCAGGCCTTCAGCTTTTCGACGCCGTCATCGCCCAGCTCGCGGCGCATCCGGCCGCCGCTCCCATCGGGGATGACGATCACGTTGAAGGTCTGGAGGTCATTCAGACGACCGATCGCCCGCAGCGGGACGGGCGTGAACGTCACGTTGAGCTCACGCGCGAGGTAATACCAGAGCCACCCGTAGCTCGTCTCGGAAATGCCGTCACCGGCGGCCACCAGGATTTTGGGAGCGTGCAGTCCCGCGACATCCTCGGAGCCGATGCCGGCGTCGCCCGTGTCGGGAAACACCGTCTGTAAGGGGAAAACGGGGACGCCCATGGCCGGCCCCAACGCCGCGATCCGCTCGTGCAGACTCGCGGGGTTGCGCTGCGAGCGCGCGACGAACGAGCCACGGGGGTAGGTGCGACCCCCGATGAGGACCGGTTGGCGCGTGACCGCGAGCTTGAAGTCTTCGGCTTCGAGCGCAAACGCGAGCCGCGCCGCCCCCGGCCTGTCGTTCATGAAGACGTACGCGCTGGCGCCGCGCGTTGGCGCAGCGGGAGGCGGGACGATCGAATCGGAAACCGCGTCGCCGGCGAGTCCCGCATCTTCCGTCCAATACGCGTCGAGATTGAATGACAGCGGCAGTGACCAGGCAGTGATGTCGTAGAAGCCGTAGTCCTCCTTGTCGGCATCATCACCGCGCCGCCGATTGCGCTGGAACTTCCCGATCTCGCGCTGCACGAATGACCGCTCCATGCTCGGCTGCGGCTCGAGCATGCCCTTGGCCAGACGTCGCTGCGGCTGGTTCAGGTCGATGATGTAGCTGCCGGCGGGGAAGGTCCGGGCGGTGGCGGTCGTGCCGGGGCTGATGTAGGCGTGCGCGAGGCGTGACGACACCGGCTGGCGCAGCCGCGTGACCTCGATGCCGTTCCGGAGCAACAGGCCGACGACGTGTGCCGCCGACTGCGGATCGTTCCCCGGCACGATCACGACGCGTTTCATGCGATCGGTCGCGGCTTCCGCCAGCGCCGAGCGGCGGAAGTCATAGTAGTCCTGCAGCCGGCTCTGCCGGTTCTTCGCCGTCGTTTCCAGCGTCGCCAGGGAAGCCACGAAATGGTGTGAGATCCCGTCGCGGAAGGTCGTGATGCTGCCGTCGTCCCGGCGCTTGCGGTATTCGGGCCCGCCGTCGGTTTCGTAGGTCATCCCGGTGGCGCCCTGGAACGTGGTCCATTCGTCCCAGTAGCCGACATAGAAGAAGTCGAATACGCCGCCCACGTAATACTGCCAGCCATACCGGTCGAACGCGGCGGCGTTGCCGCGGCCGTACGTTGCGAACCATTTCGTCGTCTGCGGAGGCAGGTTCATGTTCACCGCCTGCGCGACCGGCGGGAAAAAGAACGACGATGTCGTCGAGTGATGGTCGACGAACACCTGCGGGCGCCAGCGCAGGATCCCGTCCATCATCGCGCGAACCTCGGGCTGGCTTTGTGCGAGGAGGTCGCGGTTCATGTCGAAGCGGTAGTGGCTGTAGCGGCCCGTGATGCTCCAGGGCTCGTTCTGCTCGAACGCCCACGGATCGTCCGCGCCGATGCCGACGGAGTTGTACCAGGCGGCGAAGCGCTCATGACCATCGGGATTCGCCGATGGGTTGAGGACCACGACCACCGACTTCAGGATCTCGAGGGTCTGCGGCTCCTCGGACGCGGCGAGTTGATAGGCCACCTGCATGGCGGCCTCGAATCCCGCCGGTTCGTCCCCGTGGACGGAATACTGGAAGACCGCGACGGCCGGGCTCTGTGCGGCGATCGCCGCGGCACGCGCCGCTGACGTCTTGCGGGGATCCGCCAGCTCGGCGAGCCCGGCGCGGATCTGATCGAGCTTGGCGAGGTTCGCGGGGTCGGAGATGATCAGCGCCCGAATCGGCCGGTACTCGGTTGTGCGCCCCCAGGTCTCGATCCGTACACGGTCGCTCGCAGTGGCGACCAAGGTGTCGAGATAGTGCTGCATCACTGCGTACATGGTGTGCTGCTCGCCGGCGGCGTAGCCGGTGATCACCTCAGGGCGGGGGACCGCCGGGCGATAGGGGCCGCGGGAGTAGAAGTCGAACGGCTCCTGGGCGGCCAGCGGGGACACCAGGACGATCAGAAGGCATAGAGCGGGGCGCATGGTAATCCGGATTTGAGGTTGTGCGAGATATCGGTAGGGGCGCTGCATGCTGCGCCCCTACAAAAACCAACGCCACATTTTCGACGTTTTACGCGCGGCGTCGTGCCGCGGGTAATGCCTGGTCGAAAGAAGCGAACTCGAATGGCTTGGGGACGCAAGGGCGGCCGGTCCCGTCGAGGAATCGGCGCATCTGCTCGTTCACGAGGTCGCCCGTGGTGAAGATCACGCGTTCAGCATGCGAGGGGTCGCTGCTGCGGAGGCGTTCGTAGAGCTGCTCGCCCGAGAGGTCGGGCATGCGCATGTCCAGGATCACGGCGTCGTATTTCGATCCCTTCAGTCGGACGAGTGCGTCCTCGCCGCTGGCCGTCGTCTCGACCTTGTGGCCTTTGCCAGACAGGTAGCGCTGCAGTGAGACGCGGACCGACGCCTCGTCATCCACGACCAACACGCGAAGGCTGTCGCTACCCAACGGCTCGACGTGAGTCACTGTGGCGTGCTCACCCGGCTCATGCGGCTGGGTCACCGGTATTTCGACGATGAAGCGGGCGCCGCCCTGCGGCGAGTTTTCCGCCCAGATCTTGCCCTCGTGCTCGCGCACGATGCCCAGGGAGATCGACAGTCCCAGGCCTGTTCCCGAGCCGGTCGGCTTCGTCGTGAAGAACGGATTGAAGATGCGCTCCATGAGATTGGCCGGAATGCCGCCGCCCGAATCCTCGATCTCGATGCGGATGGCCTCGCCGCTGCCACGCGTGCGCACCGTGAGGCGGTGGTGGTGGCCTTCCTTCTGCTCCATCGCCTGCTCGGCATTGGTGATGAGGTTCAGGAACACCTGTTGCAGCTGGTGCGCATCGGCCATGGTTTCCGGGATCGACTCATCATACTCGCGGCGCACGTCGATGCCGCGCACACGCAGCTCGTAGCCGCGCAGCTCGAGCGTGTCGTCGAGCACCTGGTTGATCGCGGTGGGTCCCTTCTCGGCTTTATGCTGGCGCGCAAAGGTCAGCAGGTTCTGCACGATGCGGCTGGCGCGACGGGCTTCGCTATAGATCGTCTCCGCGGCGGTCCGTTGGTCAGGCGGAAAACGTTTCTCGGCGAGCAGCAGCTGGGCAAACGCGGAGATGCCGGCGAGCGGGTTGTTGAGCTCGTGCGCCACGCCCGAGACCAGCTGTCCGATCGCAGACATCTTTTCCGACTGAATGAGCTGCTCCTGCAACATCTTCTGATCGGTGACGTCGCGGATGAGACACAAGACTTCCTCGTCCTTCTGCGGCGTCGAGTAGGTGATCGAGATGGTGCGGACCTCGCCGTCCTTGCGATAGAACTGCGACTCGAACAGGCCCGTTTCGCCCGAGAGCGCCTGCTGGAAGTGCCCCAGCGCTCGCGGGAGGTCGTCGTCGTGGAGCATGGGGGCGAACCACTGGCCCACCAGCTCTTCTCGCTTGTAGCCGGAGATGATCTCCGCCGCATGGTTCACCGTGGTGAAGCGGCCGTTCGCGTCCAGGGTGACGATCGCATCGGAGGCCGATTCGACCAGATGGCGGTAGCGCGCCTCGGAGCGAGCGAGTGTGTCCTGCGCGCGTTTGGGATCGGTGATGTCTCGCAGGGTCGCGACCGTCCCGATGAGCTCACCGTTCACCCGGAACGGCCCGCTCGATACCGCCACGTCGCGTTCTTCGCCTGTTTGATGATTGACGATCCGGGTTTCGTAGCGCTGCGGTTCTCCGGCGAGGACCTTGTCTTCGCGCGCGGCAACGTGGGCTCGTTCTGGCGGGGTCACGTGATCCGCAATCGCCTGGCCCACCACGTTGTCCATGGGCCACCCGAGCAACCGCGCACCCGGCTCGTTCGCCGCGAGCACCCGGCGGTCCATGCCCGTGACGACCACGGCGTCCGGCAACGCTGCGACGATGTCGGCCGCCGCCTGGAGCAAGTCCAGTTGCGCGGGGGGGGGAGGGCGCTTGCCGGACGCGGTACTCGCTCCGCGAGCGGGCGAAATGCGGCGAGCCTTACTCACGCGTGATAGGACGCCTCCATGGAAAAGCGCATCAACTTGAGACTCTCGAGTGCTGCGCCGGTGACTTTCTCGGGACTATCCCCGCCCCGCTTGACACAGTCCTTGATGATTTCGAGCGCATGAATCGGATGTTCATCGTCGTATTTCGCATGCTCCTCGAGCCACCACCGGCCCCGCGGGCCGATCTTCTCGTTCTTCGCGAGCCCGCGCAGCGCCTTTTCGGAGATCTTCTGCGCGACCCCTTCGACGGCGTAGTTGGTCGCCGCGACGGCCGTGCCGAACTCCGCATTGCGGCACATGTCGGTCAAATACGCGTGGAACTCCTTCGTTTCGGGCAGCATGGCTTCGGGCTCCTGAAAGCGCTTCTTGGGAACGTTGAAGCCATCTCCCATGGCGCGCCACATCGCGTCGTGGCGCCGCTCGACGCGGATGTTGTCGGTGAAGAACTCCCGCCCCATCGCCGGTGAACGGTCGAGCAGCATCTGCAGCCACTGCGGGAAGTCCCGGATGATGGGATAGAACGCGACCAGAAAGTTCTGGATTTGCCCGTCGACGAGCTGATTCTCGGACGCATCAATGATGACGGGCGTGTCGAGAATCGCCTGACGGCTGGGCTCCAGCGTCGTATCCAATTCCGCGACCCAGGCGGGGTGCGGGGTGATCTCCACTGCCATTGGCTGCTCCTATTCCGGGCGCGGGTGGGCGCAGAAAGGGGAATACAGGTACGGTGGCCACAATGTACGCGCGGCGGTCGAACTTGCAAGCTCAAGTCGGATCGTGACTTGGCGCACACAACAAATCCTGTCTCTTGACAAGATATATCGTATAAGAATATCGTGACGTAACATCTAAATCGGAGTGGCAAATGGTTGGCAGGTTTGGCTGGCAGGGATTCGGCTTCGGATTCGGGCCCCGGGGATGGGGCTTCCGAGGAGGCAGGGGGGGCCGGCGCCACTGGTTTGGAGCTGGGGACATGAAATACGTGATCCTCAAGCTGCTGAAGGACAAGCCAAGACACGGCTATGAGGTCATGAAGGAGCTGGAGGAGCGGCTGCATGGTTGCTACTCGCCCTCCCCCGGGACCGTCTATCCCACGCTGCAGTGGCTCGAGGACGAGGGCCTGGTGCGCGCGACGGAAGTCGAGGGCAAGAAGGTGTACGAGATCACCGATGCAGGAATCAAGTTCCTGGAGGAGCATCGCGACGTGGTGGAGGACATTTTCGACCGCGTGAAAGATGCGGTGGACGAAGTGCTGGGCGGCGGAATGGGCGACTTGAACCGCGCAATGGGTGGATTGATGCGCAGTGCGTATCGCGCGGGCTGGCGTTCGCGCGATGACACCGTCCGGCAAAAGATCAGCGACATTTTGAAGCGCGCGGCCCAGGAGGTCGACGCGCTGGTACAGTCCCATGAACGCGCCTGACCGCGGTTCGGGTGTGCGCGCGTCCGACGCCGAGCGCGAGCGGGTGGCGAAGCTGCTCGAGAGCGCGGCCGCCGAGGGTCGGTTGACACCGGACGAAGCCGGAGAGCGTTTAGCCGCGGCATCTGCCGCCACGTATCGCGAGGAGCTCGGCCGATTGGTCGCGGACCTGCCGGCGCCGCGCAGTCCTGACATCGCAGAGCAGTCGGGAACGCCGCGAAGCGCATGGTGGCTCTGGAGCGCCGTGCGGTTCGCTGTGATGGCCATGCTGCTCATCGCGTTCTGGGGCTTCTGGGGGATGCGGCTGTTCTTGTGGCCGCTCGGTTTCCTGGCGGTCGCGTTCTTCCTGCGGCCCTGGCGCAGGCGCCGGTGGCAGCACTACTACGCGCTACGGGGTTTGCACCGGTACTAGCAGCAGGTCCTGAAAATCGAAGCTAAAGTCTGTCGCCGGCGAGACGGCGCTCATCTTTACACGATCGATGGATCCGTCCGGCTTGAGGGCGAATGTCACGTAGGCGTCGGCGCGCAGCTCACGATCGCGCCAGTGTGCGATGAACGTGTCGTACTGATAGTGCTCGAGATCACCGGTGAGCGAAGGTGTGTGCGAGAACCGCATCACCAGCTTGCCGGCCTCGAGTGCGATGATCACATCGCCGTACCAGGCGTCGCGATACGTCCCAGCATACCTGTCTAGCGGTAGTGACGGCCGCGAGGTGGAATCACGCTTCGCGGCCGCGCCGCGTTCCTCGGCGGCGTTTGCCGAGTCGTTGCTGGCCTTGAGCCGGGCGAAAACCGGGAGCCAGTCGGTCGGCGGCGCGGCGAGGTAGTAATCGAGTAGGCGATAGGTGATCGCCTGGAATGCCTCGGTCGCCTCCTGGTTCGTAAACACCGCGATCCCCAACCGCTCGTTCGGCACCATCGTCACTCGCGAGACGTAGCCCGGCAGCCCGCCGGTGTGGGAGACGATCTTGTGGCCGCGATAGTCGCGCATCTCGAATCCGAGTCCGTAGCCGGCGAACGACGCCTGCAGCGCGGACAGCTCCGGCGCCAGTCGGCTGACGCGATACGGCGTCACGATGGTCCACAGCTCGAACGTCGTGCGTGGGGAAAAGAGCCGTGTGCCGTCCGCGAGCTTGCCGGAGTCCAGCTGTACCATGAGCCACTTGGCGATATCGGTCGCGCTCGTGTTGATCCCGCCGGCAGGGTTGACGTTGTCGCTGGTAAATGGCGCGATGGGTCGAACGTGCCCACCGATGGACGCGTGCGGAGTCGCGACATTCGCGCCCGCGGCGGCGGCGGAGTGCCGCACATTGCTCTCGCGCATGCCGACGCGCGCGAGAATCCGACTGGTGACGAAATCCTCCCAGGTTTGGCCCGAGACCGCCTCGATCACCTCTCCCGCGACGGAGTACAGCACGTTGTCGTAGGCGTAGGCGGTACGAAAGCTCGTCGCGGGCTTGATGCACCGCAGGCGCCGGGCGATTTCCTTGCGATCGTATGTCGAGGTCGGCCACCACAACAGATCGCCCGCGCCGAGGCCGAGGCCGCTGCGATGGACGAGCAGGTCGCGAATGGTCATTTCGCGGGTGACGAACGGATCGTACATCTGAAACCAGGGCAGGTAATCGATCACCGGTGCGTCCCAGCGCAGGTTGCCCTCCTCGACGAGGATGGCCAGGGCCGTCGCCGTAAACGCCTTCGTATTCGAGGCGATGCCGAACAGCGTGTGCGCGTCCACGGCCGCGGGATCACCGAGCGTGCGTACGCCATACCCCTTGGCCAGAACGAGCTTTCCGTCCTTGACGATCGCGACCGCGATGCCGGGGACCTCGAACTGCCGCTGGACGCCGGCGACATAGGCATCGAAATCGCGGGGCAGCGCTGCCGTCGCCGTTGCGCGTTGTCCCGCAAGTGGAACAGCGACGAGGCACAGCCCCGCGAGGTTGGCGAGTAGTGTGCGAGGTCTCATAGCTCAGCTGCGCGGTGTCGCAGCTCCTCCAGCGCGCGTGTGACATACACGCGCGTCATCTGTTTACGCCAGGACAGATCGAAATCGGTATTGTCCATCGGCTTCGACGGCCGGTACGCCGCCTCCGCGGCCGCGGAAATGGTCTCGTCCGAGAGCGGTTTTCCGCGCAGGGCCGCGCCTGCCTCGGGAATCTCCTGCGGATGACTCGCCACGCCTCCAAGCACGATTCGCGCTTCAGTCACCACAGACTCCCGGCTCCTGGCCCCTAACTCCCACTTGATCCAGGCGGCGACACCGAGCACCGGGAAGTCGAACGAGCCGCGGCGCCGCAGCTTGTGGTAGACAGCATCCCAGCCGTTCGGCGTGGGGAGGCGAACGTCCACCAGGATCTCATCGGGCTGCTTCGTCAGATAATTGATGCCGTCATTGTTATAGAAGCGGCCCGCCGGCACGATTCGCTCACCTTGCGGGCCGAAGAGCCGGTACTCGGCGCCGATTGCCACCATGACCGGCGCAACGTCTGATGAGCTGACCGCCCAACACCTCGGCGAGGATGGCGCGACCCAGCAAATGGCGCCGTCTTTCTTCATGCAGAAGTCGATCGATTTCCGCCACTCATAGGTCTGGTTGTAGTAGTTGCATCTGGTGTCGAGGCACAAGTTGCCGCCGAGGGTGCCCATGTTGCGGAGGAGGGGTGTGGAGACGAGGCGGGCGGCGGTCGTTACGGCGGTATAAGGACGGAAGGACGGAAGGACGGACAGTTCGCTGAGCGTGAGGCAAGATCCAACCGTCATTCCGTCCTTCCGTCCCTCCGTCGCTCGCAATTCCGGAATCCGCATCAGCGAGATGACAATCTTCGGCTCCTGGTGCCGGCGCTTCATGTTCGGGTAGAGGTCCGTACCCCCCGCGACGTAGCTGCCGTCCGGACCGGCGTCGGACTTCATACGCAGGGCTTCCACCAAGGTCTTCGGCGCTAGGTACTTGAACGAGGGAAGTCGAAGCATCAGTGTGGTCGTTCCACGGCCACAGGCCGTCCGGCCGTCCGACCGTCCGACTGTCCGTCGCCGCCCTCCCATGGCGGAGCAACGCGAGTCGGCTCGGGCCACGCGATGTTGGGGAAGCTATCAGGGCCGTATCGTGCGTCTTCGCCCTTCTCCTTCCTTCGTAGTGCCTTGAACACTTTCTCCGGCGTAATCGGCACTTCGTCGACGCGCACGCCGACCGCGTCATAGACGGCGTTGGCCACTGCGGGCATCACGGGCAGCAGCGGCCCCTGGCCGACTTCTTTGGCGCCGAACGGGCCGTTCGGATCCGGATCTTCGACCAGATAGGTGATCACGTCGCACATCTCGAGTGTCGTGGGACTCTTGTACTCGAGCAGGGACGGGATTTTATGAACGACATTGCGATTGCCGCGGTAAGCCATCTCCTCCATCAACGCCTCGCCCAGGCCCATGTAGATCGAGCCTTCGACCTGGCCGATCACGGCGGCAGCATTGATCGACTGCCCGACGTCGTGGGCGATCCAGATCGTCGGGACGCGCACGATCCCTGTTTCCGGATCGACTTGGACCTCGGCCACGCAGGCGCTATACGAGTAGGCCGGCGACGGCCCGACACCAGCGCCGCGGTACCTGCCCGCGCCCTGCGGCGGCGTGTAGGAACCCACGGTCCCGACCGTGCCCTCGGCTGCCTCCGCGAGCTGCACCGCCTCCGCGAATGAGACACCGCGCTTGCGTTCCTGCCTGTCGAACACGCGCCCATCAGCGAACGTGAGTCGCTCGGACGGCACCTCCAGCTTCTTCGCCGCGTGGATCGCGAGCATGTGGCGCGCGCGCTCGGCCGCCTGCAGCGCCGCATTGCCGCTCATGAGTGTGACGCGGCTGGAGTAGCTGCCGAGATCGACTGGGGTGAGATCGGTGTCCGCGGTGACGACGGCGATGTCGAAGGGATCGATGCCGAGAACCTCGGCCACAATGTAGGCGAGGATCGAGTCCGATCCTTGACCGATCTCTGTCGAGCCGCAGAAGACCGTGACGCCCCCGCCCCGGTCGCATTTCAGCTGCACGCCGGAGTGTGGCATGTTGTTCCAGTAGATCGGTAACCCGGCGCCCGAGATGTAGCTCGAGCACGCGAGCCCGACGCCGCGACCCTGCGGCAGTTTCCGGAATTTCTTTTTCCACTCTGATCCCGCCACCACCTTCTCGATGCATTCGCCGAGGCCCATCGAGCCGACGCGCAGGTAATTCGCCGTAAGCGAATTCGGCGGAACAAGCGTCTTCAGGCGCAGCTCAGCGGGATCGATGGCGAGCTGCTCGGCAATCTTATCGAGGTGGACTTCCAGCGCGAAGCGCGGCTGTGGCGTGCCATGGCCGCGCTTCGGGCCGCACGGCGCCTTGTTCGTGAAGGCTCGCGCACCCTGGAAGTGGTAGCGCGGGACGTTGTAGGTGACGGTCTGCAGCGCGCCAGTGTAGTACGTGCTCGCCACACCGTACGACCCGTACGCGCCGCCGTCGAGCAGCGAGCGGAAGTGCATGCCGGTGATCGCGCCG
>JBKPDZ010000043.1:0-11748 GCA_046728135.1 Gemmatimonadota bacterium
GAATACACGAACGACTTTCATGATCTCTCCTGACCGAAGAGGTCCTAGGGTACACGAACAGCACCCACGACACGGGCAAGAACCGCACCGAGTTCGGCGGACAGATGATAAGCGCAAATGTTGCAATAGCTTACGTGGATAACACGAAGCGAAATTTAGCTAAGCTTGTGTCGTAGTATTTGACGTTGCGAAAAGCAGTTTTAATGGCGATCTGCAAGAGACATTAAGGCAGCAAAGGCTGCCTATTTTCGCTTCACGTCGGCGAGCGCCGACTGTGCGGCCGCGCGCACCTCCTTGTCCCCGTCATCCGTCAAACCCTCGAGCGTTCCAATCGCCGCAGGTGTCGCGGCGAGACGGAGCGCCTCGACCGCCGTGGCTCGCAGCGCCGCTGGCTTGCGGCCGAATAAGCGCCCGCCCGGCTGCGCAAATTTGATGAGCGCCTGCACCGCCGACGCGCTTCCGATGCGTCCGAGTGCAAGGATCAGCTCGCGTTCGACGACCTCGTCCTCCTCCTGTTCCATCGCGGCGACGAGCGGCATCGCCAGCGCGCTCGATTTCTTCCCTCCCACACCAAGCGCCGCCTGCAGGCGGACCTCGGGAGACTTATCCCGGAGCGCCCGGCGCAAGGGCTCCGCCGCGGCACTCGACCCGATCTTCGCCAGCGCCGACGCCACCGCCTTTCGGACGCGCTCGTCTTCATGCGCGAGCTGCTGCGCGAGGGCCGGGACCGCCTCCTCGAGGCCGAGCTCGCCCGCCAGCTCCGCCACGTTGCGCACCACGAACCACTGGTGATGTCCCAGCATGTGCACCAGTTGGTCGGTCCCTTCCTTCATCCCAGTGAGTGCCACGAAAATGCCGCGGCGCTCTTCGATGGTCGGGGCAGCGACGAGCAGATCGAGCAACACCTCCACGCCATCCTCCCCTGCCCGGCGCAACACCAACAGCGCGTCGTCCCGGTCCGATGGATGGTTGGCCACCTCGGCGATCCCCTCGAGGAATGCCTTGTTGTACATCCGCTTCAGCGCGATCGAATACTGCCGGCGCCTGGTCGCATCGCTTACCTGCTCCTCGGCCCGAACGATTCCCGCCACAATCGCAAGCGCTTGCGAGACGCGGTTGGTCTTCATCGCAGTCTCGAGTTGGCGACCGAGAACGGCGAGCACGTCTCCGACATGCGGTCCATCCGGCTTGTCCCGCAGCTGCGCGATCAACGCTGCGGGGGTCTGTGTCGTCGCGGCCGCCGGTGAGAACGCAGCGTGCGCCACGCCGGCCTCGCGAATGATGTCCGGGATATCCTCCACTTCCCCAGTCACGGGCATCTTGGTCGCGGGGGACCCGGGGGACCCGGGGGACCCGGGGGGCCCAGGAGGCGCGGGCGGGGCCGGGGTGGCGGGGGGAGCGGGGGGAGCGGGGGGGGCGGGGGGAGCAACAGGTGCGCGGGGTCGCGCACCCTGCAGGGTCAGAAGCGTGTCGGTCCGGGCCGGCGCTACCGGGAGGGCGGGTGGCTCCCCTTCCAGATCAGGTCTGTGCATCGTGACCGCGACCCGCTTCGCGCCATTTGCCTTGAGGCGCGACGCGATATCCTCGTCGCCGGGCTGATCCGCGAGCGCGCGCAGCAGCTCGAACACCTCGGCGAGCGGCGGATCGGCCGGGATGGCGATCTCCTGCACCGAATGGAATTCGAGCCGCTGGGCCAGCGTGTTGCCATCGAGCAGCGTCCCGTTCACAATGAGGCGGCCATCCTGCACGCCCAGCGTCACGCCCTGCAGCTTGAGGAGCACGGCCAGCGCGCGGAACTGCGCCTTCTGGTCCTCTTTCGCTGCGGGATCGCGAAACAGGTCCAGAGCGCGCGCGAACTGCGCGGCGAATTGCTGCGGGCTGGCCATGGGGAGACTCAATCTATAGAGTACGCTTTATGACCGCAGGCTCAGTGTCGGAGGCCACAAAGGTCGTCCGCGCCTTGCGCGCGGCGCACCTCCACGACGAAGGACGAAAGGCGCTGTTGCAAATGGCATGCGACCGGATCCGGTCGTGGGGCCCGCCCTTCAGCTCCGTCTACGCGTACATGCTCCACGGCAACGAGCTCGACCTTGAAGCCTACGCGGGGCGCGAGACAGAGCACACGCGCATTCCGGTCGGCACGGGCGTGTGTGGAACGGCGGTCGCGGAGAAACGAGACCAGAACGTCGCGGACGTCGGCGCGATCGGGAATTACCTGGCGTGTAATGTGTTTACGAAATCGGAGCTGGTGGTGCTGATCCGGCGCGGCGACCATATCCTGGGGCAGATCGACATCGATTCCGACGTGCCGAACGGATTTGGTGAGCACGAGCATGCCGAGGTGAAGGAAGTCGCCGACGCGCTGGCTGTGCTGTTGTAGTGCAGCTGTTCACGCGGCAGGTCGGAAACGGTCCGCTGGTTGTGGTGCTGCATGGCGGGCCGGGTGCGAGTCACGACTATCTCCTTCCGCAATACGATCTCCTCGCCAGACGGCGCTCTCTCCTTTATTACGACCAGCGCGGCGGCGGCCAGTCCCCCGTTCCGCGGGACACGCCCATCGGCTGGCGGGAGCATGTCGCCGACGTGGACGACCTGCGTGCGCAACACGGGCTCGAGCAGCTCACGCTATGCGGATACTCCTGGGGTGGATTGCTGGCGGTGCTCTACTTCCTCGAGCATCCCGAACGCGTCGCCCGCCTGGCCCTTGTTTCCCCGGCCGGGGTCACGGCCGGGTACCGGCACCAGTTCGAGGACGAGTTTGCGCGCCGCATGCAGGCACCGGAAATCCAGCGGGAGCGGGATGCGCTGCGCGCGAGTGGCTTGCGGGAACGCGATCCCACGGCCTACCAACGGCGTGCTTTCGAGCTGTCGGTCGCCGGCTATTTCCGTGATTTCGACAACGCCAGGAACCTCACCGCGTTTCGGGTGACTGCGCGCACGCAGGAAGCCGTCTGGAGGAGCCTGGGAGACTACGATCTGCGACCGCAGCTTCACGACCTCGCCTCCCGCTTCCCCCTTCCCCCTTCCCTCGTCGTTCACGGCACATTCGATCCACTTCCCATCGCCGGATCGCGTGAGCTTGCGGCGCTGCTTGCGGCAAAATTCGTGGAGCTCCCCGTAGGACATTGTCCGCACGTGGAAGCCACGGAGGACTTCGTACGGACCCTGGACGGCTTTCTCCCTTCGATTTAGCCTTCGGCCCGATCGCACCGGTGCGGTTTCCGGCGATCGCCGAGGCGCTACAGCAGGAACGAGCAGCGGCGAGCGACCGGGACCGTTTCGTGCTGCTCGAGCCGGTCGGCCGGCTGCTGCGCGAGATCGTACCCGCCGACGCCGGCGCGGATGCGCTCGAGGCGCATGTGCTGTTGCTGCATCACGCGTACTTGTTTTGGGCCGCCGGGCAGCGCACCTACCAGATCACCGAGGCGGCACTGCATCGCGCGATTGCCGCAACGAAGATCACGACAGCGCCGCCCGAGCCGGCGCAGTATCTCCAGCTCCCGGAGCTGCGCGTGTGGGGATCACCGAACAGCGCAAGCCCGCCCGAGCCGATCGACGGTATGTTCGTCCACCGGACCGATGCCCCTCGGAGCATCGCCGTCCTCGCGATCTTCGGCATGCGACCGGGCCGGCCGGGCTTCAGTGCCGTGGGCCTCGAAGGGCGAGCCGATCCCGACGATCCCTCGGCGAGTGAGATCGAAATTGCTGCAGCGCGCGCGGATGGCAGCCCGGCGTTCAGTGCGAACCTGGCGGGTGGAACGGCGGCGGGACTGTACGCGGTCGCCACTGCCGGCGAGCTGCTGCTGCTCACCAGCCGCCTCCTGGCCCTGCTAGATTCCGGCAACCAGGATGAAAGCGAAAGTCGCGACGGCACGAACGGCCGAACGTAAGGCGCACGCCCGCAAGATCATTGCCCGCCTGAAGCGCGAGTATCCGGACGCGACCTGCGCGCTGCATCATGCCAGCGCGTTGGAGCTCGCAGTCGCCACGATCCTCTCAGCACAGTGCACCGACGCGCGCGTCAACCTGGTCACCCCGCATCTTTTCGCGAAGTACCGGACCGCCGCAGAGTACGCCGCGGCGGATCCGCGGGTGCTGGAAAAGGAGATTCAGTCGACAGGGTTCTTTCGCAACAAGACCAAATCGATCATCGGTATGGCGCAGGCGCTCGTCGAGCGGCACGGCGGTGCGGTGCCGCAGACGATGGAAGAGCTGACTGCGCTGCCCGGCATCGGACGCAAAACCGCCAACGTCATCCTCGGCACTTGGTTCAAGAAGAACGAGGGCGTCGTGGTCGACACCCACGTGCAGCGTCTCACCCGCCTCCTCGGACTCACGCGCCAGGAGGACCCGGTGAAGATCGAGCAGGAGCTGATGGAGATCGTGCCGCGGGACGACTGGACCTGGTTTTCGCACACGCTGATCCAACACGGGCGCTCCGTGTGTATCGCGCGGCGGCCGCGGTGCGCCGACTGTGTGCTGAATCGGCTCTGCCCGAGCTCGCTCGTATGACGCCACGTTACGTGAATTCATGACTATCTCTCCGGCGCCGGTGGATCGCTCGAGCCTTATCGCTACCAGGCGCGATATCCACGCACACCCCGAGCTCGGCTTCGAGGAGACGCGGACCGCGAACCTCGTCACCGATCGCCTGCGCGGCTTGAACTACCAAGTCACGCCCGGAATCGGAAAGACCGGCGTCGTCGGTTTGAAGCAGAATGCGGGGCGCTGCGTGCTGCTCAGGGCCGATATGGATGCCTTGCCCGTCCAGGAGGCGAACACAGTCCCGTATCGGTCGAAGCAGCCGGGAAAAATGCACGCCTGCGGCCATGACGGGCACGTGGCGATTGGCCTCGAGGTTGCGCGGCGCCTGGCTCCGCTCGAGCTCGGAGGCAGCGTGAAGTTCGCGTTCCAGCCGGCCGAGGAGGTCTCGAACGGCGCACAAGCGATGATCAGCGACGGCGTGCTCGAGCAGCCCAAGGTCGACGCCGCGTTCGGCATTCACCTGTGGAACGATCTGCCCGTGGGCACCATCGGTGTCATGGCAGGCCCGGTGATGGCATCGGTCGATCAGTTCGAGATCGAAATTCTGGGCCGAGGCGGCCATGCCGCCGCACCGCATCAAACGATCGATCCGGTGTTGGTCGCGGCGCACGTCATTACCGCGCTGCAGAGCCTGGTGTCCCGGCGGCGCGATCCGCTCGCTGAGGCCGTTTTGTCAGTGACGGAGGTGCACGCCGGCCGCGCATTCAACGTGATTCCCGATCGCGCCCAGCTGCGCGGCACGGTGCGGACGTTCGGGGGCCACTTTTTTGAGGATGCCCCGCGGTTCGTCGAGGAAACCGCGCGGGGCGTTGCGGCGGCGTTCGGCGCGGAGGCGACCGTCGAGTATCGCCGCCTGAGCGCACCGCTCATCAATAATGAAGCGCTGAGCACGCTGATGCGGGATGTTGCCGCCGAGCTGATTGGCGCCGACAACGTCCGTCAGGGCATCCGGACCATGGGCGGCGAAGACATGGCGTTCTTCTTGGAGAAGGTTCCGGGGTGCTTCGCGTTCGTGGGCTCGGCGTCGCGCACCGGGGGGGCCGGCCGCGCCTCTCCGCATCATAGCCCCACTTTCGACATCGACGAGGAGTCGCTGGTGATCGGTGCGGAGTTGTTGACGCAAACCACGATTCGCTACCTGAGCTAGATCGTGTCGGCCAATCAGCTATCCGCCGAGTCCTCCGCCTACCTCAAGTCCGCCGCCCACCAACCGGTCCACTGGTCACCCTGGACCGACGCGGCGTTCGCGCGCGCGGGCGCAGAGCACAAGCCGATCCTGCTGGATATCGGCGCGGTGTGGTGTCACTGGTGCCATGTCATGGACGGCGAGTCCTACGAGGACCCCGAAGTCGCAGAGCTGCTGAACCGTGATTTCGTGTGCATCAAGGTGGACCGGGACGAACGCCCCGATGTGGATGCGCGCTATCAGCGTGCCGTGCAGGCGCTCAGCGGCCAGGGTGGGTGGCCGCTCACCGCGTTCCTGACACCCGACGGCGAGGTGTTCTTTGGCGGCACGTACTTCCCGCCGGACAACAACGCATACGGCCGGCCCGGCTTCCGGCGCGTGCTGATGGAGATCGCGCGGGCATTTCGGGAGGAACGCGAGCGCGTGACGACCAACGCGCACGCGATCCGCGAGCATGTCGTCCAGACGCTGGACGAAGCGAAGGCCGGCGACGTGAGCGCGGACCTGATCAGCGGCGCGGCGGATCAGATGGCGCGTCTCTTTGATGTGCGCTACGGCGGTTTCGGCTCGGCGCCAAAATTCCCCCATCCCGCCGCGCTCGAGTTCCTGCTCGCGCGCTGGCACGACGGGAAAGGCGGTGGGGGTGCCGCCTGGCAGCGCGAGATCGTCGAGAAAACCCTCACGGGGATGGCGCGCGGCGGCGTGCGGGATCAGCTGGGCGGGGGCTTCCATCGCTACTCCGTGGACGAGCGCTGGATCGTGCCGCACTTCGAGAAGATGTCGTACGACAATTCCGAGCTGCTGCGCGCGTACCTCTCGGCGTATCAGGCGTTCTCCATCCCGCTATTCCGGGAAGTCGCGACCGGCATCGTGGACTGGGTGCTGGAGGTGATGGCGGACAAACAAGGCGGCGCGTTCGCGACTTCACAGGATGCGGATCTGACGTTTGGAGACGACGGTGATTATTGGACGTGGACGTTGGATGAGGCAAAAGGCGCGCTGACGGCCCGAGAATTCGCGGTCATGGCTCGTGTGTTTGACATCGAGGACGTCGGGGAGATGCAGCACAACCCAAAGAAAAATGTGTTGTGGTGGAAGCAGGATCCCGCCGGAGACGATGAGTGGCCGGTGCTTCGTGCCGCTGTCAAGAAGCTCAAGCGGGCGCGGGACCGCCGGTCGGCGCCCTTCGTGGACCGCACCGCCTATGTGAACTGGAACGCGATGATGGCCGGCGCCTTTCTTCAGGCCGGCGCCGTCCTCGACCGCCCCGAATGCAACGAGCTCGCGCTGAAAGTTCTGGAGCGTATCTGGAAGGAAGCGTGGGACGAGCGAGGCGGCATGTCCCACGTTCTCGGACGCGCCGAACCTCGCGGCATGCTCGACGACAACGTGCAAGCCGCCGCAGCTTTCCTCGATGCGTACGAAGCGACCGGCGAGCTCGCTTGGCTCGATCGCGCTGGCGCCGTGATGACCTACTGCGGCAAGGCGCACGGCGATGCTGCGGCGGGTGGGGCCGGCTATTTCGATATCGCCACAACCAATGGGACCGCGTATCTCGCGACGCGGGCCAAGCCGGTGCAGGACGCGCCGACGCCCTCGCCCAATGGCGTCGCGGCACTCGTGCTGGCGCGGCTCGCGGCGCTCACCGACAATCGGGAATGGGGAACCCAGCGCGACAGGCACCTGGGTGCGTTTGCCGGCAGCGCGTCGGAGTTGGCGTTGTACGGGTCGACGCTGTTACGCGCGATCGATTGGGCGGTGCATCCCGTAACGCGGATCGAGGTCCGAGGTCCACGCGGTGACGGCCCCGCCTGCGGCATGCATCTGCTCGCGCTGCAGAC
Source organism: Gemmatimonadota bacterium (assembly GCA_046728135.1). Taxonomy (GTDB): domain Bacteria; phylum Gemmatimonadota; class Gemmatimonadetes; order Gemmatimonadales; family GWC2-71-9; genus 20CM-2-65-7. The sequence continues at coordinate 7,573 of JBKPDZ010000043.1, forward strand.
CTATCGGCCGCGCAAGGTCGTCGTGCGCGCGCTGGCCGAGCGGCCGGCGGCGACGGTGTGTGTCGGCACCAGTTGTTCTCTGCCGGTCGCGACGCCGGAGCAGCTAGCGACATTGCTGGAGGCGTGAGCACATTCCTAGAACCTCAACTCAGGGGTGTTGATGCCGAACAAGAAAGCCATCATCGAAACCAAGAAGGGCACGATAGAGCTGGAGCTATTCGCGGACGAAGTCCCCAACACGGTCGCGAATTTCGAGAAGCTCGCCAATTCGCACTTCTACGACGGAACGAAGTTCCATCGCGTGATCCCCAATTTCATGATCCAGGGAGGCGATCCCTATTCCAAGACCGGCAAGGGACCGGTGGGGACAGGGGGACCGGGATACACAATCAAGTGTGAGACGCACAAGAACACGCACAAGCACGTCGCGGGAACGTTGTCGATGGCGCACGCCGGCAAAGACACGGGCGGCAGCCAGTTCTTCATCTGCCACGCGCCGCAGCGCCACCTCGACGGCGTGCACACCGTCTTTGGGCAGGTCACGAAGGGGATGGACGTCGTGAACGCGATCAAGGGCAACGACGAGATCACCTCGCTTCGCGTCTCCTGACCGGAGGTTCCCGATGGTAGCGTTGCTGTTGGCTCTGACCATGACGGTGCAGGATTCCGGCGCCTTCGTCACGCGACTCGGCAATGACACGGTTGCGCTCGAGCAGTACACGCGCACGGCCAACCAGTTGCGCGGCGAGTACGTGGTCCGGACGCCCCGCAGCCTGCACCGGATCTATACGTTCGACCTGAACCCCGATGGCACGATTCGCCACATTCAGATCGTAACGCACAACATTGGCGGCGGGCCCGGGCCGATGGAGACGCGGAACACCGTCGACTTCGCCGGCGACACCGCCGTGCTGGTCTCGCCGCGCGGCGACAGCTCGGTGACGACGAAGCTCGCGATCCCACGCGGGACGTTCCCATTCCAGTTCTACGTGTACGGTTTGATGGAGCAGATGGGCCGCTGGGCGCGCGGCCAGAACAAGGACAGCGTCCGGTTCAGCGCGCTCTACTCCGCCGACCGCACCAGCGGCGGCTACATCCAGAAGCGTGGCAGCGACACGCTCGTCGTCATGTTCGATGAGGGCCAGCTCGCCGGCGTGGGACCATTCACGTTCCGGCTGGACCCGCAGGGTCGTCTCACGGGGCTCACCGGCAAAGGCAGCACGCTGCAGATCGATGTGCAGCGCGTGGCGTCCTTCCCGATGGCGCAAGCCACGACGTCGTTCGCAACTCGGCCGCTCGGCCAGCTGTCTCCACGCGATACCGCCAGAGCCACGATCGGCGGCGCCCAGGTGTGGGTGGACTACGGCCGGCCGACCAAGCGCGGGCGTGTGATCTTCGGCGACGTCGTGCCGTGGAACGCGGTGTGGCGCACGGGCGCGAACGCCGCGACGCAATTCAGCACCTCGGCCGACCTCGTCATCGGCGGCACCACGGTGCCGGCGGGCAAGTACACGCTGTGGACGTTGCCGACGCAGCGCGGCTGGAAGCTGATCATCAACAAACAGACCGGCCAATGGGGTACGGAGTACGACGCTGCACAGGATCTCGCGCGCGTGGACGCGAAGGTCGAGACCCTGGCGACGCCGGTCGAGCAGATGGTGATCGCCTTCGAGCCCGGCGCGCTGATCGTTTCGTGGGACAAGACGAAAGTCTCCGTCCCGGTCAGCAGGAAATAGTGCATCTCGATTTCGCGGTCGTCGCCGACTACGCGCTGGTCGACCAGTCGGGCAAGATGTCGGTGCTCGGCATCTTCCAGCACATTTGGGTACCGCAGTTCCCGGCGATGCATCCGCGCCTGCACCTCGTGCTGCGCCTCAAGGGCAAACGCACCGAAGTCGGTGAGCACCAGGTGCAGATCAAGCTGCTCGATGAAGCAGACTCGGAGCTCTTGGGCGGCTCGGGGACCGTGAATTTCGCCGAACCGCCGGCCGGCGTGACGGAGATCGAGGCGGCCGCGGTGCTGGTGTTCGACGTGCCCTTCCCGCACGCGGGCCAGTACCGCTTCGAGATCACCGTCGACGGCGAGCGCAAGGCGAGCGTCCCCATCACGGTGTCGCAGATGCCCACCGCGCCCGCGCAGCCGCCGCCGCCCCCTTCTTCTACGCCACAGGTTCCCGGTTCCTAACGCGCTTCCGCTCGGCGCCTATGTGCGGCTGCCGATGCTGCTCCTCGCCGCGGTGCTGGCGTTGGGATTCGACCTTGGCGGCTACCCGCTGTTCGATCCCGACGAGGGACGCAACGCCGAAGTCGCGCGCGAGATGGCGGCGACGAACGATTACGTGCTGCCGCATCTCGATGGCCTGCCCTACCTCGACAAGCCGATCGTCTACTTCGCCGCGGCCGCCGCGAGCATGGAGGTGCTCGGCCCGACGGAGACTGCCGCGCGGCTGCCGGCGTACTTTTTTACCCTCGCGACGCTCGTCATCGTCTGGCGGTTCGCGACGCGGCGCTGGGGTCGAGACGCCGGATGGCTCGCCGCGTTGGCGCTCGCGAGCATGCCGCTGGTCCTGGCGTACGCGCGCACGACGATCATGGACAGCGCGCTCGCGTTCTGCACGACGCTCGCGATTCTCGCGTTTTGGGACGAGCGGCCGGTGCTCGCCTGGGCGGCGATGGGGTTGGGAGCGATCACGAAGGGACCGGTCGCGATGCTCGTCCCGCTCGCTACGCTGATCCCGTATGCGCTCCTGACCGGTCAACGCGTGCGTCGCCTGTTTCCACTCGTGGGTCTCGCCGTCTTTGCGGTCGTCGCGCTTCCCTGGTTTCTCGCGGTGTCGCACCGCGTTCCGGAGTTCCCCCGCTACGTGTTCGTGCGCGAGACGTTCGAACGGGTGACGACGAGAAGCTTCCATCGCACCGCGCCCTTCTGGTACTATCTGCCGATCATCCCGGTCGCCGCGTTTCCCTGGATCGTGCCGGCGCTCGGACGCGCGAAGCACTGGCGGTGGCTCTGGCTGGCGAGACGTGTCAATCCCCAGGCGCAGGAATCGATGTTGCTGGCCTGCTGGATTCTGGGTCCGCTCGTGTTCTTCACGCTGAACCAGTCGAAACTGCCGCAGTACATGCTGCCGCTCATGCCGCCGTTCGCGCTCGGCGCCGCGCACGTGCTCACGCGCCAAGCAAGTGAGCTGGGCGGTGGTGTTCGAGCCGCGCGACTGGCCTACGCGGGGATCGCGGCGGTATTGGGGCTCGCGCTCGCGTCACTCACACTTTGGCTGCCAGCGCCGATCAGTCTCACGCCGGCCGAGCGCGCGGCGATCCCGCCCACGGCCCTCGCGTTGGGAATCGCGCTGCTCACCTCGGCGGCGTTGGTCTGGTACGCGGGACGACCCGCCCATCCGCGTCCAGCGCTTGTGGTGATGGGCTACGCGTTGATCGTGATCGCCACTCCGATCCTATCCGTGCGGCTGCTCGCCGCGATCGGTGAGGATCGTTCCGCCGCGGCGCTCGCGCGCGTCATTGAAAACACTCAGGCGACCGACGTAATCGGCGTCGCTGCCTTCCCACCGTCTTTGCCCTTTTACTTGCGACGCTCGGTAGCGGTCGCGACCGCAACGGGTCGAGAGCTGACGAGTACATTCATCGCCGATTATCACGAGCGTTTTCGCGCCGACCCGACGTCGCCGCTCAAACCGGCGGATTATTGGCGCGATCGGATCGCGCACTGCCAGGCCCCGACGGTATTCGTGGCGCGCGCCGGCGACACCCGGGTGCGCGGCGAGTTGGACCGGGCACTGCCGTTGCTTGCCGTCGAAGGCCACTACGCGGCATACGGACCATGTGCGGCATCTTCGGCGCGATAGCCCGCCGCGAGGCGCCGCTCCGTCACCCGGACGCGATCCCCCGGATGGCGGCGGCACTGCGCCATCGCGGTCCGGACGGCGAATGCATCGTGGGGCACGAGCGCGCGCGGATCGGCGCGCGCCGGCTGGCAATCATGGATCTCACGACCGGTGATCAGCCCTTCCAGAGTCCGGACGGCAAGATCTGGATGGTCTGCAACGGCGAGATCTACAATGCTCCCGCGTTGCGCCGCGAAGCGGGTGCGTGGGGCTATCCATTCCGCTCCCATGGCGACATTGAGACGATCGTTCCCTTCTACGATCGCTTCGGGCC
>JBKPDZ010000044.1:0-8295 GCA_046728135.1 Gemmatimonadota bacterium
ACGGAGTGTTCCGGGGATCGAAGTGCATCTCGGGTCGGACGGAAGCAGAGGTCTACGCCGCGCTCGGCCTCGACTGGATTCCGCCGGAGATGCGCGAGAACCGCGGCGAGATCGCGCTCGCGAAGGAGCACACGCTCCCCAAGCTCGTCACGCTCGAGGAGATCCGCGGCGACTTGCAGATGCACACGGATGCGAGCGACGGCAAGGCCACGTTGACGGAAATGATCGAGGCGGCGCGCTCCCTCGGCTACGCGTACATCGCCATCACCGACCACTCGCCGCGCACCGCGATGGCCGGCCAGAGTCCTGCGGAGATTCGCGCGCAGTGGAAGGAGATCGATCGGCTCAATAAAGGAATGCGAGAGCTTCGGGTCTTGAAGAGCGTCGAGATGGACATTCTGGAAAGCGGCAAGCTCGACCTTCCGGACGACCTGCTCGCGGGAGCCGATTACGTCGTCGCCACGATTCATTACGGCCTGAAGCAGACCGAGCGGCAGCTCACCGACCGACTGCTGCGTGCGATCGAGAGCCCTTGGGTCGATGCGATCGGCCATCCGACCGGCCGCAAGATGGCGTCGCGACCGTCTTATCCGCTCGACTTCGATGTGGTCGCGAAGGCCGCGGCGCAGACGGGGTGCCTGCTCGAGATCAACGGCAGCGAGCGGCTCGATCTGCCCGACACGCTCGCCGCCGCGGCCAAATCGCACGGCGTACGGTTCGTGCTCTCGACTGACGCACACAACACGCGCGAGCTGGGATTCATGCGGTTCGCCGTGGCCGTGGCGCGGCGGGCGTGGTTGACGGCAGCCGACATCCTCAACACGCGGCCGCTGCCCGAATTCCTGAAGGGGTTACGTCGTAGCCGAAATCGTTAACAGCTCGATCTGCGAGACCGGCTCGAAGCTGTAACGGTGATGCCGCGTGGGACCGAGCCGTTGGATCGCGTCGAGGTGCTCGGGCGTCGCGTAGCCTTTGTTCGTCTCCCAGAAATAGCCCGGATGCCGCACTGCCAGGCGGTCCATGAGCGCATCGCGCAGCACTTTGGCGATGACCGATGCCGCGGCGATGGAATGACACCGCGCGTCTCCGTCAACGATCGCCTCGTGCGCGCAGCCGAGCTCGGGGCATGGCAGGCCATCGATCAGGACATGACCGGGCACGCAGCCGAGGCGGCGCAGCGCGCGCTCCATGGCGAGAATCGACGCGCGCCGGATATTGAGCCGGTCGATCTCCCGCACGCTGGCCGCGCCGATCGCGAATGCCAACGCGCGCTCGCGGATTTTGACGGCGAACCTTTGCCGTTGCGGCGCGGTGAGCACCTTGGAGTCGTCGAGCCCGCGGATCGGTTTCACGCCCACCGGAAACACGACGGCCGCGGCGACCACTGGACCAGCCAGCGGGCCACGGCCGACTTCATCGATACCGGCGACGATGCTGTACCCTGCACCCCACAACGCCGCCTCGCGTTTCAGCGTCGGGCGGCGGTGACTCACGCCTGCGGCTGCTCCGGCTCTGCCGTTCCGGGAACGATGATCTCCTTCTCCGTCCCCGCTCCCCGCTTCTCACGGATGCGCGCCGCTTTCCCGGCCAGGCGCCGCAGGAAATACAGCTTGGCGCGCCGCACGCGCCCCTTCCGCAGCAATCCGATCTCGGCGATGGAGGGCGCGTGCAGCGGAAAGATCCGCTCGACGCCGACGCCCGCGGAAATCTTCCGGACGGTGAAGGTTTCGTTGATGCCGCCCCCGCGGCGCGCGATGCAGATGCCCTCGAACGCCTGCAGGCGCTCTTTCTCGCCTTCACGCACGCGCACCATGACACGCACCGTGTCGCCGGGAGCGAACGCCGGGATGTCCGTCTTCAGGCCTTCGCGCTCGACTGCTCTGAGCTTTTCCATACTTATTCCCCGTGTTTCAACCAAAGATCTGGTCTGCGTTCGCGCGTGAGGCGCTCGGCCTCTGCCGCGCGCCATGCCGCGATTTTGTCGTGATCACCACTCAACAATACGTCCGGGACGTCGAGCCCGCGATAGCTCGGCGGCCGCGTGTAGCTGGGCGGCGCGAGCAACCCTTCATAATGCGAATCGCTCGAGGCTGATTCGTGATCCCCCAGCGCGCCCGGTAACAACCGCACCACCGCGTCCAGCACACAGAGCGCCGCCGGCTCCCCGCCCGACAACACGAAATCGCCGATCGACACTTCCTCTGCGCTCACCGCATCGGCCACGCGCTGATCGACGTCCTTGTAATGCCCACACAACAACGTCAGCTCATCACCCAGCGAGTACCGAACGGCGGTGTCGTGCGTGAATGGTCGGCCACGCGCCGACATCAGCGCGATCGGCCCCGCAACCTGCAGATCCTCCACCGCCTCCACAAACGGCTCCACTTTCAACACCATGCCGGCGCCCCCGCCGTATGGCGCGTCATCTACGGTCTGGTGCTTGTCGTGCGTGTACTCGCGCAACTGCACGACGCGATACTGGACCAGTCCCGCCTGCGCCGCCCGCCCCAGAATGCTCGATGCGAGCGGCGCGGTGAACCACTCCGGAAACAGCGTCACCACGTTGATCCGCAACATCGTTATTCATCCACCGCGACGAGCTGATCGCGCCAGCCTTCGACCGCAGCGCGTGACGTCACGCCTTCGAACCCGAGCAGCCATTCGCGGTGATACGACCGGCGCCGCGCCACAATCAGTGGGCCCGCCACGACGCTGCGTGCTTCGTTCAGGACGTAGACTCGAGCTTTCGGCACGAACACCGTCCCGGGGTTTTCCACCAGGGGGATCACCGCGACCTCCCCGTGCTGGCCGTGCGGCTTGCGCAGCCGCCCGACTACGCGGCGGGCGGGGCGGGCGGGGGGGGAGCCGATTTGCCGAGTACGCCCGCCTTCTTGAGGAGCGAACGCACCGTATCGGTGGGCGTCGCGCCCTTCTCGAGCCAGACCCGCGCCTGCTCCGCGTTCACGTTGAGCACCGCAGGATTCGCGCGCGGGTTGTAGTTGCCGATCGCCGCCACAAAGCGCCCGTCGCGCGGCGACCTCGAGTCCGCGACGACGATGCGGAAATAGGCCTGACCCTTCCGTCCGACGCGGCGCAGCCGAATTCGAGTTGCCATAGCGTCCCCTACATCCTTTTCAAGAACTTGCCCATCTTGCGCAGCTGCTGGAATTGTTCCAGCAGCCGATTCACTTCCTGAACCGGACGGCCCGCCCCTTTGGCGATCCGCAGCTTGCGATTGCCGTTCAACACGCTGGGATCGGCGCGCTCTTCCGGCGTCATCGACAGCACGATCGCTTCGACGTGCTTCAGCCGCCTGTCGTCCATCGAGACGCCCTGGAGCGCCTTCGCGTTGATCCCCGGCAACAGGCCGAGCACCTGCTTCAGCGGCCCCAGGCTCTGCATCTGCTTCAGCGCCACGAGAAAATCCTGCAGGTCCATGCCCTGCTTGGACCGCACTTTTTGCTCGAGGCGCTTGGCGGCTTCGGCATCGACATTCGCCGCGGCTTTCTCGACCAGGGCGACGACGTCGCCCTGCCCCAGAATCCGCCCCGCCATGCGCACCGGATCGAACGGCTCCAGCGCATCGGTCTTCTCGCCGACCCCGATGTACTTGATCGGCAGACCGGTGACGCCGTGAATCGACAACGCCGCGCCACCGCGCGCATCTCCGTCGAGCTTCGTCAGGATCACGCCCGTGAGCCCGACACCCTCCTGAAAGCCTCGGGCGATCCTCACCGCATCCTGACCGGTCATCGCATCGGCGACGAGCAACACTTCCTTCGGCGGCACGGCGACCTTCAACGCCTTCAGCTCATCCATCATCTCGGCGTCGATCTGCGAGCGGCCGGCCGTATCGACGATCACGGTCCGCGCGCGAGCTGATTCCGCTTCGCGCAGGGCGTTTCGAACCAGGTCAGGTACGGGCGCAGCATGCTGCGCCCCTACACCTCCCAAAACCGGCACCCCGACTTGTTGCCCCAGCTGCCGTAGCTGCTCCACCGCCGCCGGCCGATAGATGTCCGCGGCGACGAGCGCCGGCGCCTTCTGCTCGAGCTTCAGCCGCCGCGCGAGCTTGGCCGCCGTGGTCGTTTTCCCCGATCCCTGTAACCCGACCAACAGGATTACCGTTGGGCCAACGGTGGCGAATTGCAGGGGCGAGCCATAGCGGGTTGGTAGGGGCGCAGCATGCTGCGCCCCTACTTCCTCATCAGTCGCACCAAGCATTCTGGCCAATTCGTCGTGCACGAGCTTGACGACCTGCTGGCCGGGGCTGACCGCCTTGACCTGCAGCGCGCCGACTGCTCGCTCGCGCACGCGCTCGACGAATCCACGGGTGACCTCGAAGCTCACGTCCGCCTCCAGCAGGTGGCGGCGGATCTCGCGCAGCGCGTCCGTGACGTCGCTTTCCGAGAGCACCCCGCGACCTCTGAGCCGGCTCAATACGCCGGTCAGCTGCTCGGAAAGGGCCGTAAACATAAGCGTAGCAAGCTAAATGGCGAGTACCCGTAAACCAAGTGGGGGTCTTATCTTGCCGTCTATGCCGATACAGCAGGCGGAGCAGACGCAGCAGACGCAACAGACGCAACAGGTAAGCCCGGCAACCCCGGCGTGGACGCGGCCGGACGACGCCGAGCGGCAGGCCCGCTTGGACGCGATGAAGCGCCGGGCGACCGCGCTGCTGGGGGTTTCCCTGCTCGTGTTCGTAGTCGCAAGCATTTACGAGCCGCAGTTCGCGTGGCTGGGCTACGTGCGCGCCACCGCCGAGGCGTCGCTCGTGGGCGGCCTGGCCGACTGGTTTGCCGTGACGGCCCTGTTCCGCCACCCCCTGGGGCTGCCGATTCCCCACACCGCGATCGTCGCCACGCGGAAGGAGCGCATCGGGCAAATCCTCGGCAACTTCGTGCAGAATCATTTTCTGTCGCGCGAAGTAATCGCGGCGAATCTGCGCCGCGTGCATCCGGCCGAGCGCGGCGCCACATGGCTCGCCGATCGGGAGCACGCCCGCCAGGTCTCACGGCAATTCGCGAGTGGGCTCGCGAAGACGCTCGACTCGCTCCCCCCCCATGAGCTGCAGGATCTGATCACGCAGGTCGTGCGCAATCGCGTCATGTCGATCCGCGTGGCACCCGCGCTCGGCAAGACCCTGGCGCTCGCGCTGGCGGACAATCGCCAAGAGGAGCTGCTGAATGCGGCGGTTCGCCTCGCGGCCGACGCGGTGCGCAACAACCGCGAGCTGATTCGCGATCGGGTGCGCGAAGAGACGCCGTGGTGGGTGCCGCCAGTGCTGGACGACAAGATCTACCAGAAGATCATCGCCGCGGTCGAGCGGCTCTTGCACGATATGGTGAATGACCCGAACCATCCGCTGCGCGGTTCGTTCGACAGCGCCATCCGCGACTTCATCGATCGGCTCCAGCATTCGCCCGAAGTCATCGCACGCGCGGAGGCGCTGAAGGAAGAGTGGCTCACGGGCGCCGCGAGCGACGACATGTCGCGCCGGTTATGGGAGGGGATTCGCGAGGCGATCGAAAAGTATGGAAGCGGTGGCGGGAACGACAGCAATCCGAGCCCGCTGGACAGCGGCTTGAGCGAATTCGGTGTCGCGCTGTTGTCGAACCCGACACTGCTCATCGAAATCGACGATCTGCTCATCGACCTGACGGCGAGCGTCGTGGAGAAGTATCGGCACGAGATCGGCGATCTGATTGCCCAAACCGTGGCGAGCTGGGACCCGGCGGCGACATCACGGCGCTTCGAGCTGGCGGTGGGGCGAGATCTGCAGTTTGTGCGCATCAACGGCACGCTGGTCGGCGGGCTGGTCGGACTGCTGATCTACACGATTATTCGCTTCCTCCACTGAGGCGCACGGTCGGGAGCGCACGCCAGCCTTTCCAGTCGCCCGGTGCATCGACGAGACGTACGACAGGTCGTCCATCAATCACCAGCTGATGCACGTCGGCACGTCTGCCCGTCGGCTCGCCGGCCCGTCGCTTCGCCCACGCGCGTTGTAACCCACCGGCGAATCGGGTCGCGGCCGCAGCATCATCCCAAACGGTGTACCAGACCAGCGCGTCATGCTTCGGACCCAGCACCTGGTAGCGGTCGCCGTCCCAGCCGGTCGCGAGCGTGATTGCTTCCGCTTCGTTCCCCAGGAGCTGCTGAAAGAGGAGCCGCGTCTCGTACTCGCCCAGATTGTCTTCCCACTCCACGGTGTCCGCCTCGCCTGACGCAAATGTCAGCTCGGTCGGCTCATCGTGGGCTGCATACCGCTCCGGATGGAGGATTTGCTCCGTCGACTTCGGCATCGCATCGAGCACCGATCTGCCGAAGTACTTGTGCCGGAACCACACGATGAAATCGGCGCCGCCGAGATAGGGAAAGATCAGGCCCTCACGCAGCCAGAGCGGCGCCCGCGCGAACTGCTTCATTTGCGCCTGTTGCGCCGCCATCGCGGCACGCTGCTGCCAGAACCAGCCGAGCGGAAACGTGTCCGGTTTCTGCTCCGGCATGAGCACCGGAATCTGGGACACGGTTGCCTGTCCTTCGAGAATGGCCTGCGCCGCCGAGCGCCGATCGTTCGCGTGGCGCTGTTCGATGATCGAATCGAGACGGACGTATTGATCCTGCAGCGCGTGCACGAGCTCGTGCGAGACGACCACGCGGAGCTGCAGGGGCTCGACGTCCTCGGGGATGTAGAGCGCGTTCGAATCGGGATCGTAGTAGCCCGCTACTTGTTCGGTGAGCACGTCGATCAGCGTTGGTCGCAGCTCGAGCGTGTCGGGAATCAGTCCAAACAGCCGCAGGGCGGACTGCAACCCGGCGAGCTCGGCGGGCGGCAGATCCTGATCGATCTTATGCACGAGGTAATCCCGCACCTGCGTGCGCGTGCGGCGCAACACCAACGGCTCGCGCTTGAACGGCAATCCCGTGGTCTGCGCGACGATCGGCATCATGTGATGCACCATGTCCTTCAGCTCGGCTTCGCTCTGGATCGCCTGCGCGCGCTCGCGGCAGCCCAGGATCGAAACGAGGACAGCGGCGCGACCGGCGATGCTCGTCAGCCGGCCCACTCAATTCCTTTCCCGACGGCGGAACCGACCACGCGCGCAACCTCTTTCCCCGTCACGACGATGCCCTGCCGCTCGAGCTCGGCGCGGAGCTTTCGGTCCAGATCAGCACGCTGTTCTTCGAGCGGCGGAGGACGCCGTACGTCGACGGAGGGCGCCGGAGGCTCCTCCTTCGGCGTCTTCCGGCGTCCTTCGCCGCCTCCGAGCAGCTGCTCGATCTCCTCACCGAATCTCTGCAGCACGGTCGCCAGATCGGGCAGCGGCTCTTCCGGCGCCGTCCCTTCCTCTTCGGTTAGCCCGCGCCGCATCAGCGCCTCGACCTTCTTGCGATCGCGGATCAGCTTGTCGAGCTCGGGGGACACCTGCGCGGTCGCCTGCGCGTGCGCGCATGCTTCATCGAGCACGTCGATCGCTTTGTCTGGCCGCGCGCGCTCCGGCACAAAACGGTCCGTGAGCACGATCGCGGCCTTCAAGGCGTCGTCCGATATCGCGACCGCGTGATGGCGCTCCAGACGCGTGCGCCGCGCGACCAGCACCTCCCACGTCTGGATCGCGTCCAACTCCTCGATCGTGACCGGTTGGAAGCGGCGCTCGAGCGCGGGATCGGTCTTGATCCACTTGGCGTACTCCTCACCGGTGGTCGCGCCGATCACACGGATGTCGCCGCGGACCAGCGCGGGCTTGAGCATGTTCGCCGCGTCCATCGCCGCCCCCATCGCCGTGCCCTGGCCGATGAGGTTGTGGAGCTCGTCGACGAAGAGAATGAGGTTGCGGTCCGCCTGCAGCGCCTGCACGAGTCGACGCATCCGGTCCTCGTACTGGCCGCGGAATGACGTGCCCGCCAGCATCGAGACATGATCCAACCCCAGGATCCGCGCATCCTTGAGCGCGGGCGGCACGTTTCCGGCGGCGATGCGTTGGGCGAGGCCTTCCACCACGGCGGTCTTGCCGACCCCGGCCTTGCCGACGAGGGCGGCGTTGTTTTTGCCCTGCCGCAGCAGAATGTCCACGACGCGGGCGATCTCCGCGTCGCGGCAGCGCACCGGCTCCAGATCGCCGCGGCGGGCCTGCGCCGTAAGATCGATGCCGACACGCTCCAGCACGTCACCGGAATCGAACAAGCCTTCGAACGGATTTCCCATCGATCTCAATCGCCCTTCAGAAAATGCCCGTACCAGGCAATGATCGCGTCGCCGAACACGTAGGCGACCACTGCGCCCACCGCGAG
>JBKPDZ010000045.1:0-17696 GCA_046728135.1 Gemmatimonadota bacterium
CTACCGGACTGCGCTACGCCCCGAACTACGTCGAAAGAATACGTCGAAAAGCTACGTCGAATAGACGGCGTCAAATGAACTGCGTTGAAAATACCGTCGAAAGACTACGTAGAACGGCGTAATAATACCTCAACCAGTGCGCGGAACGCGCGCCCGCGGTGCGAGACGCGGTGCTTGGCGGACGGCGGTGCTTCCCCGAACGTCAGGTGCAGCTCGGGCGAGTAAAACAGGGGGTCGTAGCCGAAGCCGCTGGTGCCGCGTGGCTCCGTCAGGATAAACCCCTCACAGGTGGCCTCGACGATCTCGGCCACACTGCTCGGCGTGGCCAGAAACGCGACCACGCAGCGATAGCGCGCGCCGCGGCGCTCCTCCGGCACACCGGCGAGCTGCTCGAGCAGCAGCGTATTGTTGGCGGCGTCCACATCGCCGTCGACGGCCTCGCCCGCCCACCGCGCCGAGCGCGGACCCGGCGCGCCACCCAGCGCCTCTACCTCGATCCCGGAATCGTCGGCAACGGTCGGCAGACCGCCGCGCGTCGCGAAGTAGCGCGCCTTCGCTACGGCGTTCTCGACGTAGCTCGCACCCCGCTCGAGATCGGCCTCCTCCGGAAGCGCCTGGAGCATCCGATCCACGGGGAACGACAGGTCGAACGGCAGCCCTGCGAACAGCTCGCGGATCTCGCGCGTTTTGCCAGGGCTGCGCGTGCCGACGAGGAGGTTCATGCGCCCCGCCCCCCCCCCCGCTGCCCCCGCTCCCGCAGCCGCGCGAGCAGCTGCGTGGATGACTGGCCCTGTACGAGCGGCACTCGCACGACTCGCCCACCCCACCCTTCCACATCCTTCGCCCCGACAATGGCCTCCGGCGCGTAATCGGCGCCCTTCACGAGGACGTCAGGTTTCAGCGCCCGGATCAGCGCAAGTGGCGTATCGTCATCAAAGAGGACGACGCAATCGACGGCGGCAAGCGCGGCGATCAAGCGGGCGCGTTCACCCTCGGGGACGACGGGACGGTCCGACCCTTTCCCGAGGCGCCGGGCGGAAGCATCGCGGTTGACGCCGACGATGAGGGCGTCGCCTTCTGAACGGGCCGCTTCCAGCAGCGCGACGTGCCCGGTGTGGAGCAGGTCAAAGACGCCATTGGTGAACACGACGTGGCGCTGAGTCGCGCGCCAGGTGGCAGCCGCGTCGGCCGTCCGGATCTTCGCGGCGGTGTTCAGAGCGGCTGTGTGGTCCTGGGGTGGAAGGAAAAGCTGTGGTTGAAGAACGGCAATGAGACGCTTTCGCTGTAGCGCGTCTCGATGACGATCTCGCGTGGCGACGCACTGCGGAAGACCTGGAGCTGGCGGCCGCCGGCGGAATCGGGCAGGCCGATCTCTTCGATCGCCGCTTGAATGCGGCGGCGAATCGTGCCGTCATCGAGCCCGGCCGCGAGGTGGGCCTCGGTCTGCATTTCGTCCAGCAGCCGGTAGTAGCGGAAATACACCTCGCCGATGTTCACCGCGTAGTACAGCGCCGCGACAAAAATGAGGAGCGACAGGAGACAGCCGCTGGAGCTGGCCCCGCGACGCGAGGCGATCACCACTGCGACTGTGCTCCGTCCACGATTTGCTGCACGAGCTTATCCCACGCCAGCTTGCGCCCGTCTTTTTCAGCGGGCGGATTGTAGTCGCCATCGACCATGAGGCCTTGCCGTTTCCACACGGTCGTGCCCTCGCGCTGGTTCAGGATCTCGACGTCGACCGTGATCTGCACCTTGCGCTTGGTCACCGTCACCTGCCCCGTTCCCGCTTGCAACGAGATCGGAATGTCGGGGTCGTAGCGCACCACGGGGCCGCGGACGATCGCGTCGGCGCTCGCTTCCGTCGCCACGCGCAGGCCGAGCCGCCCTTCGAGCGCTTGGCGGACGGCCTCGCTCACTTCCTGGGTCAGCGCGGGTTCGGGTGTGTCATTGTCGAACGGCAGGATCGCGACGGTCTTGACGTTGGGGAGCGTACCACCGGCGAAGCCGTAGGGGCAGGCAGCGAGCACTATGGCCGTCGCGCTAGCGACGACTACGCCAAAGATTCGGCGGAATGACCGCCGCCGTATCGACCACGCCAACCGTGAGCTCAAAGCGGGCCGGGGCCTCCGGAAAGTCGACGCGCGCGCTCGCGGGGCGCCGCAAAGTGTCGAGTTGGGAACGGCTCCGCGCCACCACTGCTCCACGCCGCCGCCATTCGGCCTCCAGCAAGGACTCGCGGCCCGCGCTATCGGTCACGACGTAGTCGAGCGTATCCTCGACCTGCGCGAAGCGCCAGAACACGCGGCGCTTGTGCGTCACCGAGTCGACCAGCTGTCCGCCGAGCACCCTGGCATCGTTCGCGGGCGGCCGCACCATGGCGAACGCCGCCCACAACATCGGAATCGCGGGGACCAGCGAGCGGAAGTTCTTTTCTGGATCCGCCCACGCGACCGAATCGCCGATGACGACCGCCGCGCCGTTGCCCAGGTTGAACGGACCCGCGAAATCGAATCGCAGCGAATCCGGCGGCGCGATGCGCGTTGAACCGCGGCCCGCGTACTTGACCCGCTCGTCCTGATAGCGCCACCGAAACCGGATCAGCACCGATGCGCGCGGCACCCGCGAGCGCGTCCAAGCCACGGCACTGTCGCGACTCGCTGGGTCCAACGCCATCGCCACGGGGACCAGCGGCCCCGGTCGGTGTAGGCCCGGACAAGCCGCAAGCAACGTACAGGCGCCAATGTAGGAAAGAGCATGTTGTCGGGTCAATAGTTGAACCCGAAGAAGAAGTCCACGAAGCGACGATTGCGCGTGCTCGCGGGCAAGCTGTACCGATCGATCTGCGTCTGCGTGCTCCCCAGCCGATAACCGAGATCGAGACGCAGCACCAGTGGCGGGCCGACCGGCATGCGCAGTCCGAGACCGCTCGCACCGAGCACGCCCCGATCCGCGGTCGTGTTCGACCAGGCACGACCGTAATCGAGAAAGAGCGCGCCCTGCACTCCAGGGAACCGGGCGGCACCGAACGGAAAGCCGATCGTGAGAAAGTCGAGAATCGGAAACCGGTACTCCGCGTTGACGAGCCAGGCGCGTGTGCCGGCGACGTAGCCGTATTGGGGATAGCCGCGCAATGCCCACGAACCCCCAATGCTGACGCGCCGCGGTCGCTCGCCGCCCGAGGTGTAGCCGAGCACGCGCAGGGCGAGCGCGCTGTGCAGCGACGTGCGCAAATACTTTCGGATGTCGGCCGACAGCAACCACGAATCGAAGCGGCCGTGGCTCAGATCGTTGACGAGTCCGCCGGTGAAGTTGTAGCGCTCGCCGTCGATGGGCCCCGTCGAGAGCCAGAGCGTGTTGTCCTTGATGTAGCTGAGGTAGTTCGAGACCAGCCAGCCGACACGATGCGGCTCATCGACATCGTTGCTCGTGAGGTCGAGCCGGTCCGAGTGTTCAATCCGGTACTCGCCGACGATACGGCGGAAGCGGTTGATCGGGTAGCGGACCTGCGCGAACGCGCCGTACGACCGCTCTTCGAACAGCGTATTGAAATCGCCCTCGTAAAACAGGCCACGCTGGCGGAATGCGCCAACGCCCCAATTGATGCGGCGTGACTGATTGAGGTAGAACGCCGTGCCGCTGACGTTGTCGAGCAGCGTGCCGAACCCGGTGCCCTGAAACGAGGACAGGGACAGATACAACAAATGGTCGGAGAGCAGATCGCTGAACACGAACACGGCGCCCTGCGCCGACCCGAGTCCGGGCGCGACGGCGGCGTCCCCGGCCGCGAAATCGAGCGTGAACTTGCGCTCGTACGGTGTGCCATCCGCACGGGCATACTGCGGATGGGAGAGCTCCCCCCACGTCCATGCCGGCGGGGGAAGACTCTCGGCGGCCGCCACCGTGAAGCTGCTCTGCGCGTCGTTCAGCGCCGGCGCGACGTAAATATTGAAGCTCAGATCGGCAAAGCCGCCGAAGAGCAGCCCGCCCTGCGGTCCCGGGACCCACTCCGGATCGAACGCGCCGTTCAGGGAGCGAGTCTCGCGGCGGCCACGGCCGCTTGCATCGATCGAATACACCTGGAACGTGCCGTCGCGGTCCGAGGCGAAATAGATGCGATCTGCGGCCCAGCGCGGGGTTTCGTCGCGCCAATTGCCGTACGTCAAGTAGCGGATCGAGTCGGTCGCAAGGTCGAGCACGAACAGATTGTGCGCGCCATTCGGCCCGAACGGCGTGCGGTCCGAGGAAAAGACCACCGTTGCGCCATCGGGGCTGATGGTGGGATCGAGATCCTCGTAGCGATCCGACGTCAAGCGCTCGAGATGTCCGGCCCGCACCGAGTCGCTCTGATCGGCGAGCCACAGCCGATAGAGGTCCGAGTAACCGGACACCGACAGGCCGCTGAAGACGACGCTCTTGCCGTCGGGTGCCCACGCGGGCGACAAGATGGAGACGAGCTCCGGAAATTGGTAGCGGCCGACGACCTTCGATTTCCGCAGGTCCCAGAAGAACAGCGCGTCGCGCTCGGCGTACTTGCTGCTGAAGGCGGCCACGCCGTCCGCGCTCACGTCGATCCGGGACTCGAAAAAGTGGAATGACTCGAACTGCTCACTGCGCTCTCCCTGCACGACCGGCCGCCGCCCCCGGCCCGCCAGGTTCTCGGCGTAGATCGTCGTGTAGCCGCTGCGCGGCGAAAAGAAGAGAAACGACGGCGTCGAGTCGCCCGGGAGCTGATAGGCCGTCGGCTTGATCGCGAGCTCGGTGAGTTTGCGCGCCGTGATCGCGAGCGGCGGCTGGCTGGCGACAGCGGGATAGTAATGCTGCCGCATCCAGTATTGCCATTCCTCTGACAGCTGCTCGATGGTGCGGCCGTACACGCCGAACAGCGCCGCATCGAAGCCGTTGTACTTCCAGATGTCGTTGTACAGCTCGAGTATCCGCCATTCGCCGTAGCGCTCGGCCAAAAACCGGTGGATGCTGCCCCCTACCGGATAGACCAGGCCGCCGTACGCGTATGCGAGATCCGGTAAGCTCGGCAGATGCCCGTCGATCGTCATGTCGCGGAGCACCATGTCGTCACGGGAGTCTTCGCCCGCCGAAAAGAATTCGGCGAGACCCTCGGTCCACCACAGCGGCAGGCCGACTTGACGGAAACGCGGATACCGGCCGAAGGTCTGGGAGGCGAGGCTCAGCTGGAAGACGTGCACCAGCTCGTGGCGAATCGTGTGCCGGAATTCGGCATAGCTGCCGCGGAACGGGAGCGCCACGCGTCGCTTCAGGAACTCCGTGACACCGAGGAGGCCCTCCGGCGGAATGAAGGGGAGGATATTCGTCTGCTCGAAGTCAGTGTGCGAGGCGTAGACGATCAGCGGGATGCGGCGCGTGACCGCGTGATTGAAACGGCGCTCGAGCGTGTCGTAGCTCGCTTCGGCGTACGCCAGGGCGACGCGGCCGAGCTCTTCTTCTTCAGGATAGTAGTAGAGATCGACATGCTCGCCGCGTAACACCCGCCAATCGAAGCGGCGATACTGAATCTTGTTCTGGCCGAAGTAGCCGTATTGCGCAAACAGCGCGGCAGGTAGAGCGATGGCCACGCCAATGACACAGGTTAAAACCTGTGCCCAGTGACGCACTGCCGTTAACGGCAGTGTTGCATCGGGCCCATGCTTCAGCATGGGATAGGGCTCATCGATGGATACTCCGAATCCGATCACCCATCCCGATCGCGTTCAATACGTCGGCTCCATTCACCACCCGCCCAAAGATCGTGTAGATGCCGTCCAGATGCGGCTGCGCGGAATGCGTGATGAAATACTGGCTGCCCCCGGTGTTCGGGCCGGAGAGCGCCATCCCGACGGTGCCCACGTCGTACCGCACGGGATTGATCTCGTCACGGAGCACGAACCCCGCTCCGGGTCCACCCCATCCGTCACCGCGCGGATCGCCGTCCTGTACGACAAAGTTCGGCACCACGCGATGCCAGCGCGTGCCGTCGAAGAAGCGTCGCTCGACGAGGCCCAGGAATGCGGCAACCGTGACCGGCGCCTCGGCGGGCAGGAGCTCGATATCGAGCCGGCCACGGTCGGTCTCCAGCATGACGTGCGGATTCACGCCCGCCAGCGCTGGCGCGAGCCAGCGACGCACCATCTCCCGGTAGTCGGCGATCGTGCGCCCGGTGGCGATCGGCAGCACCGGACCCCAGGCGTCGCGGGTGTCGGGCAGTGTATCGGCTGCGAGCCGCCGCACGAGGTAGTCCTCAGGCCGCGGCGTCGCCGAGACGAACTGCGCCACCACGCGCAGGCGCCCGGCCGCGGATGCGGCGGCGATCCTGCCAAGTGCCGAGACCGCGGACAGCCGGGCATCGTTGAACGGATCGCCTTCGGCGCGCCGGTACGCGGCGACGAGCAGGTCCACATCGTCCACACTGTGGTGGCGGGCGAGGAGATCGGCGGCGACGCTGCGGACGGCTGGGTCGTCGCTCGTCAGCAGCGTACGCACCCGGGCGTCCAGTGACGAATCCGCCGCTGGAATGATGCGCTGCAACTGCTGCAGCGCCTGCGCGACGACGCGTCCATCGCGATCGGCCAGCAACGCCTCCAGACGATCGCGCGCGTGCGCGGCACCGAACGCCTCGGCGGCGACGCTGCGCCAACGCCAGTCGGCATCGCCGCCGACGCCGGCGGCCGCGGTCACACCTGCCCCGCTGTCCGCCTGCGCCAGCGCGATGATCGCCTGGCGCTTGAGACTGAAGACGCTGCTCGTGAGCCGGGGTCGCAGCGCTCCGGTTGCCACGCTGCCCCGCAGCACCCCGAGCGTCGTCTCGGCCTGCACGGCCACACCGATGTCGCGGTCGGCGACAAGTGGCACAACGGCCGGCGCGAGCCCCGAGTCGCGGAACGATCCCAGCGCGCGCAGCGCATTGATGCGAACGTGCGCATCGCGATCGTCGAGCAGCCGGCGCAACGCCACAAGCGCGTCGCGCGGATCGACACGGGCGCTGTCGAGCAACGCCTTGCTGACGCCACGCGCGGCAACCGTGCGGGTCTCTTGATCAGGATCGCGCAGCGCGCGAATCAGCGGCGCGGCCCCCTCCTTGGCCCGCAACCGCGCGAGCGCATACAGGGCGCGCCAACGCGTCCCTGCGTCCGGGGCGTCGGCGAAGCGCACCAGCTGCGCAATCGGCGCGCGGGTGCCGAGCCGCCAGCTTTCAAGCAGGGCCGCGTTTACCACGGGTGGGGGGCCGGCCGCGAGGATATCAGCCAGAGCCTTTGCTCCGTCGTCGCCGCCGATCTTCGCGATGGCCGTCACCGCCTCGAGCGGCGGCGCGCCCCCCCCCTGGTCGGTCGCGGCCGCCGCGCGAATCGTTTGCACCAGCGCCGGAATCGCGCGGGCATCCTTCAACAATCCCAGCGCGAATGCCGCGGCCGCTTGCACCACGGCGGCGGAGTCGTTCAACGCCGGCAACAGCAGATCGATGGCGGCCGGGTCGCCGCTGCGACCGGCGGCAAGCGCCCCCTGCCGGCGGACGGCGGGACTGGGATGGCTCAACGCCTCGTGCAATGGCCCCGCCTCGAAGCGGCGCGCGTCTGTGGCGGCGAGGACGGTGGCGAGCAGGCTGATGGTGGGTTCGTCGGCCTGCTGGCCGAGCATGGGCCGCGCGGCAAGCAGCGCGCACAGCAGGGAGATACTAGAGACGAACCGGGTCGGCTGTGGGCTCGAGCAGCTCACACACGTGCTCCGGAATACGGGACAGCGTTTGTTGTGGGTTCAACGCGATCAGCGACGTTTCGCCGGTGGCGAGCAGCTCATTCGTCTCCGCCCGCTCGATCGCATACCCAAAAATCACGCGCCGGGACGCGAGGTCCCGCACCCAGCAGCGGATGCGAATCATATCATCATAGCGCGCGGGCTGGCGGTAGCGGACGTGGACATCCGTCACCGTGAGATACGTGCCCTGCTGCTCCAGCTCGCGGTAGGACATCCCCCGCTCGCGCAGGTGCTCGGTGCGGGCCATGTCCATCCAGATCAGATAGTTCGCGTGATAGACGAACCCCATCTGATCAGTTTCGGAATAATTGACGCGGTGCAAGACCGCGTTGATGACCGGCGCGGCGTTGCTGTTACTCGCCGTACGGAATCCAGATGTTCTTCACTTCCGACGCATGCCGCAGAAACTCGCGGCCTTCCCCTTGACGGGGGTCGAGCCAGTCACGGCTGCGCGCCGACGTCCACGTGCGTTTCATGTTCGCCGCGGACGCCAACTCGACCGCCTGCACACCCGCGGCGGTTCCGAAATACCACATGCCATCCACGTCGTCATGCTCGGCGAGGACTTTCGCGAGCGCGTCTTTTGCTCCGGTGATCACGTTGATGACGCCGTCCGGCACGTCGGACGTCTCGAGCACCGTGTAGAACTCCGTCGCGGCGAGCGGATTGGGCTCGGAGGGGATGGCGATCACCGTGTTGCCGACGGCAATCGCGGGCGCCAGCAGCGACACGAAGCCGAGCAGCGGGAACTCGTCCGGGGCGGCGAGGCCGAGGACGCCGACAGGCTCATGCATCGCGAGGGTGACGCCACGAATCGGCGTGTGGTGGACGGCGCCGTCCCACTTGTCCGCCCAGGCCGCGTAGGTGAAGAGACGCGCGATACTCGCGTCCACTTCCTCGCGCCCGACTCGCCCGGCGAACTCGGTGGCGCGTGTCGCCAGATTCTCGGCGATGAAATAGAGGATCTGGGCGCGCGTATGCCCGCTCCCCGTGCCCCATCCCGCCGCAGCATGGGCGGCCTCGACGGCATTGCGGATGTCCTTGCGGTTTCCTTCGGCGACCTCGCCGAGCACTCGCCCATCCGGTCCGACGATCTTGCGGGAGTAGCCCTGGTCGGGGCGCGCCTGCTTGCCGCCGATGAAGAGCTTGTAGGTCCTGTCGATTGGGGGAAGGGGGACGGGGGACGCGGGACGGGTGGCGTCCGACACCGGCGCCGGCTTGGACGTGGTGTACCCCTCCCCCGTCCCCCGTCCCCCGTCCCATTCCAACTTGAGGTATTCGTACATCCCTTCCCTTCCACCTTCTCTTCCAAAGCCGGACTCCCGGTACCCCCCGAATCCCGAAGCAGCATCGAAAAGGTTGGTCGAGTTGATCCACACGACTCCAGCCTTGAGCTTGGGTGCCACGTCGAGGGCAAGATTGATGTTCTCAGACCAGACGCTGGCGGCGAGGCCGTACGGGCTGTTGTTCGCCAGCTCGACCGCCTCCTGCGGCGTCCGGAATGTCATGCTGACGAGTACAGGGCCGAAGATCTCGACCTGCGCGATCGTCGCCGCGGGCGAGACATCCGTGAAGAGGGTCGGCGGATAGAAGTAGCCTTCAGTGGGGCATGCCCACGAGGGCTGCCACATCTTCGCCCCCTCCTCGACTCCCTTTTCGACCAAGCCACGAATCCGCTCGAGCTGGACCGGCGCGACGATGGCGCCCATGTCCACGGCTTTGTCGAGCGGCGAGCCGACGCGCAGCTTCTCCATGCGCGCGCGCAGCTTTTGCGTCAGCCGGTCGGCGACGCCCTCCTGGACGAGCAGCCGCGAGCCGGCGCAGCACACTTGACCCTGATTGAACCAGATCGCATCCACGACGCCTTCGACCACGCTGTCGAGATCCGCGTCGTCGAACACGATAAAGGGACTCTTGCCGCCCAGCTCGAGTGTGAGCTTCTTGCCGCTGCCGGCGGTCGCTTTGCGAATGATGCGTCCGACTTCCGTCGAGCCCGTGAAGGCGATCTTCTGGACGTCGGGATGCTCTACCAGGAATTTCCCGGTGGTCCCGTCTCCTGTGACGACGTTGAAGACGCCCGCCGGTAAACCGGCCGATTGCGCGATCTCGGCAAAACAGAGCGCCGTGAGTGGCGTGAACTCCGCCGGCTTGAGCACAACCGTGTTTCCGGCCGCGAGCGCGGGCGCGACCTTCCAGGCGACCATCAGCAGCGGGAAGTTCCACGGGATGATCTGCCCGACGACGCCGACCGGCACGTAGCCCGGGAACTCGGCGTCGCGCAGCTGCGCCCAGCCGGCGTGATGGTAGAAGTGCCGGGCGACCAGCGGGATGTCGAGATCGCGGGTCTCCCGAATCGGTTTGCCGTTGTCGAGACTCTCGAGCACCGCGAGGAGCCGGGCGTGGCGCTGCACCTCGCGCGCGAGCGCGTACAGGTAGCGGGCGCGCGCGTGCGCGGGAAGCGCGGCCCACGCGGGAGCCGCGGCGTTTGCCGCCGCGACGGCCGCGTCGATGTCCGCCTTGCTCCCCTGCGCGACGCGGGCCAACACCGCCGTCGTCGCCGGATTGATCGTCTCGAAGTATCGCCCCTCGGCTGGCGCGGTCCACCGGCCGTTGATGAAATGGCCGAAGCGTCCAGTGTCGTGCTGCCGGATCCATGCGAGCGCCGGCGCGTCGCTCTCGGGCGCCGGCCCATACTCCATCGTCTCGAACAACTTGGCGACGGTCGCCATCACACCATCGGATGGCGGTGCGCCGCCGCGTAGCGCCCCGTCACGAAGTGCTCGAGCTGGCGCTCGATATCGGTGAGCAAGGAGCTGGCCCCCAACCTGAATAAGGAAGGGCGCAGCCAGCGGTCGCCCAGCTCTTCCTTCATAAGGATGAGCCAGTCGAGCGCCTGCTTGGCCGTGCGAATGCCCCCGGCGGGCTTGAAGCCGACCGCGGATCCGGCCCGCGTCTCGTACTCGCGAATCATCCTGGCCATGACGACACCCACCGGCAACACCGCGTTCACGGACTCCTTGCCGGTCGACGTCTTGATGAAGTCGGCGCCCGCCATCATCGCCACCATGCTCGCGCGCGCGACGTTCGTCAGCGTCGCCAGGTCGCCTGTACCGAGAATCGCTTTCATGTGCGCGCGGCCGCACGCGTCACGGAATGCCCGGACTTCGGCGTAGAGGGCCGGCCAGTCGCCGGTCAGGACGTGCGCGCGCGTGATGACGATGTCGATCTCGCGCGCACCCGCCGCAACCGAGGCTTGCACCTCTTGCAGCCGTTGCGCGAACGGACTCAATCCGGCGGGAAATCCGGTCGAGACCGCCGCCACCGGAATCCCCGAGCCTTCGAGCGCAGCGACCGCGGTGGGGACCAGCGCGTGGTAGACGCACACCGCGCCGACCTTGATGTCGAGGTGTCCGACGCCGAGCGCGTGAACCAGGTCGGGCCGCAGCGGGCGCCGGGCCTTGGCGCAGAGCCGCCGCACGTTCCCCGGCGTGTCATCGCCCTGAAGCGTCGTCAGGTCCATGCAGGTGAGCGCGCGCAGCAGCCACGCCGCCTGCCATTCCTTCTTTACTGTGCGGCGCGTGGGGATGGTTGCGGCCCGGCGTTCCACCGCGCTGCGATTCACCCGCAGGCCACGGATGACGTCGAGATCGAGCGCCATGCCCGGATTGCGGTCGTCCTGCGGGGGAGGAACCGGCCGAGCGACGATGGGCCGAAGCCGTTCCGACGTAACCTTCATGGTGGCGGGAGAATGCGGATCGGTGTTGGAAAAGTCAACGCGGGACGGCGATTCCCGCGCCCTGACGGCACGCATCGACGGCGTGCGGCTCCTGGGCACGCAGGCACTGCCCCTCGCGCTCGGGCAGCCCCGCGAGCAGTGTGGCGATTTCTTCGCCCAGCGCGTGATAGCACGTCGGGCCCCCGGGCTCATTCCCCACGATCTGGCAAAAGGCGAACGCCGCGGGCGTGGTCGCGGTCCAATCCACGAGCGCCTTGACCGCGCCGAAGTAGCAGGGGGGACGGTACGCCTCCGCCGCCTTGTGGCAGAGATCGGCCGTCTTCTGGGGATCGCGCAGCGTGTACGACGTGATGTCGCGACCCAGGCTTTGGAAGCAGACGGGACGCACGCGCGCCGGCGCGCGCTCGCACGATTGCGCCGCGTCCCCGAGGTTGCCGTGGTTCAGATTCAGCATGACGGACGTCTGCATCTGATAGCAAGCGTCCAAGTACCGGTCGGACATTATAGAGCAGGGATACAGCGGATCAGCGGGATCCATGGCCTTGAACGTCGTGCCCATCGCCATGTGGTGGTGGCTCTGCGCGGCGAGCATGCTCGCGGGATGGTGCGGCGCGGTCGCGTTGATCACGCTTTCCATGAACGCCCCGCCGTAACACGACTCGCGATCCCAGCCGTCGGAGAGGAGGTCGCAGTCGCGGAGCGCGCGCGGCAGATCGTGGGCATACAGCATCGTCAGGCCGTGCCCCATGCCGTGGACGCATTGGAACAGCACCCAGCGACTCGCGCCGGGCTGCTTGAACGGCTGGCACAACGCCTCGACTTCCAGCTGAGTCACCTGATCGCGCGATTCGAAGTACGCCTGGATCACGCCATGGCGGCAGCCGGATGAAAAGCCGTCGCCGCAGGCCGTAAACGTGGCCGGAATGTCGTTAGAAAGACTGAACGCCTCGATGCCGATGCCGTGTGCGAACTCGTGTGCGTGTTCCGCCGCGTCGGGGTCCGCTGCGGCGATCGCGTCCAGCGCCGCCACCGCATCGGCCACGCCGTGCTTCTTGAGTCGCTCGGAGAGCACCTGCATGTAACAGGTGCTGCGTGCCTCACCAGCGGAACGAAGGCAGGAGGCGCCCGGGTTACCGCCCTTCCCTGCTCCCGGAACGAACCGATTGGCGGCGATGCCGGCCACGGCGACCGCCCCGATCGCGATGAGCAACCTCTGCGTTTGGGTCATGCGAGAACAGTAATGTGCTTGCGTGCGTGATTCCAGATTCCTAAGCTTGGACCGTGTCCCGCGTGATCGTCGTAGCGGACGCCCATCTCGGTCAGGTGCCGCCCGCCGTCGGTACGGCGTTTCACGCCTTTCTCGACGAAGTACCGCAGCCGGGTGATCATCTGGTGGTTACGGGCGATCTCTTCGACTTCTGGTTCGAGTATGCGAGCGTCATTCCCCGCAAACATTTCGCGACCGTCGCCAAGCTGCAGCAGGTCCGCGCGCGCGGCGTGCCGATCACGTTCGTGGGCGGCAATCACGACCGCTGGGGCGGCTCGTTCTTCACGCGGGATCTGGGGATTCAATTCTTCGGCGGCGCAGCCGAGCTGGACTTGAACGGGCGGCACGCCTTCATCGCGCACGGCGATGGCCTCACCGAGCAGCACTGGAGCGGCGCGCTCATGCACCGGTTCACGCGCCATCCGCTCACGGTCGCGGTGTTCCGCCTCCTGCACCCCAGCATCGGCTTCTGGATCGCGGATCTCTTCTCTCGTCATCTCGCCGACAATACCAAGGACCGTGCGGTGCTCGACCGCGCGGCCACCGCGCAGCGGAATTGGGCGGCCAATTTCCTGGAGCGGCATCCCGCCGTGCAGCTGGTCATCATGGCGCACACCCATCGCCCCGTGGTCGATCGCCTGCCCGATGGCCGCGCCTATCTCAATCCGGGCGCGTTCCTGGACGGCGGGCGCTACGCCGTCATCACGCCGGAGGCTGTGGAGTTGAAGCAGTTCACAACGGCACGACCTCGACCTGTTTGAGCTTCGCTCCCAAAAACAGCGCTCCCACTTTCCGAAAGTGCGGCTCGTCGTCCGACACTACGAACCGGTGATCGCGCGCGCCGTCGTTCGCCAATAGCTCCAGCCGCTCCAGCTCCTTCGATACCGCCGTCGCCGTTTCTGCGGCGGAGTCTACCAGTGTCACGTCCGGCCCCATGACGCGCGCGAGCAGCGGCTTGAGCAGGGGGTAATGCGTGCAACCGAGGACCAGCACATCGACCTTGGCGCGCTCGAGCGGCGCCAGATACTCGCGCGCGATGAGCTCGGCGGCGGGATGCTCGAACCAGCCTTCTTCGACCAGCGGGACGAACAACGGGCACGGCAGGCTGTGCACCCGCGCATCGGGGCGGAGTGCCTGGATCGCGCGCTCGTACGCGCCGCTCGCGATGGTGCCGGCGGTGCCGATCACACCGATCGTTCCGGTCTTGGTCGCGGTCACCGCGGCACGGGCGCCCGGTTCGATCACCCCGACGACGGGCACGGACGAATGCGCCTGCAGGTAGTCGAGCGCGTGCGCCGTGCTCGTGTTGCACGCCACGACCACCGCTTTCACCCCGCGATGCAAGAGATAGGCGAGGATCTCGGCGCTGTAGCGACGGACGGTGTCCGGAGACTTCGGGCCGTACGGGACGCGTGCCGTGTCACCAAAGTAGATGACCGACTCTTGCGGCAGGCGCTCGAACAGCGCGCGAGCCACGGTGAGCCCGCCGATCCCTGAGTCGAACACGCCGAGCGGGGCGTTATTCATGCACCGGGATGCTCACGCCGATGCCGCCGGGGAACGCACGGACTTTGAGATCGGGAGGGAAATCGCGCAGGTGAGCCGAGACGTACGCCTCGGCGCCCGAGAAGAGATGATTGAAGACCCACAGCACGAGCCAGTCCTGCACCTCTTGGCGCTTGAGCCGGAGGTTCTTTGAGTGAATCTCCTTGAAGTAGTTCGCTTCCTGTTGCGCCTTGAACGTCATCATGGCCGTGACACCCTCCCAGGCCACGAATGCCGCCCCCGTCATCGGGCGCCCGGTGGCCGCCTGGCCCCATCCGGGAAGCAGGAAAGAACGGAAGAAGGCGCCCATGGGCCGCACGCCGCGATGCATCGTGTCGGCGGGGAGGATGATGCGCGTGGTATCGGCTCGTGTGGTGTCCTGTCCTGCAAGTCGGCACGTCGGCACGACCGCAAGAGCGAGCAGTGCGATTGCGTGCCGACGTGCCATCGTGCCGACGTGCATCGTTACCGAGCCACCAATACGTTCAATCTGCCCCGCTCCAGCTCCACCGTGCATTCGTTCACTCCGAGCTCCCGCAGTTCCCCGTCGACATGCAGCATGAGCGGCTGGTCGGGCGAGCGAACCACGAGTTTCGTCGTCTGGACGATTGCCACCTCCCGCATCTTCACGTGCGTCCCGCGCATGACGCGGGGAATGGCGAGAAGAAATCGGGGCAGCGAGACACGTCGGATCAAACAGACATCCATCTTCCCGTCGGCGGGATCGGCGTCCGGCGCGAAGCGATAGCTGCCGCCGGACGTCGTGCCGTTGCACACCTCGATCATCATCATGTACCCGCGTTCGCGAAATCCGGGTGCGGCGAGATCGAAGACCATTGGCTCGAACGTGAAAAAGGTCCGGACGACGGGCACGAGATACGACAGAAACCCATGCAGATGCTGCATCCGGTCCCGCGTTTTGACGACGGCCGGGGCGAACCCGAATCCGACACTGTTAACGAACCACTCCCAACCCACCCCTCCCACCCGGCCGGCATCGAAGCGACGGGAGCGAGCGGTCACGAGCCGCGCGACGGCGTGCAGCGGATCGTGTCCGTAGAGACCGAGCAGCTTGGCAAAATCGTTCCCCGAGCCGATCGGGACGACTCCCAGCGCGGCATCAGTGTCGGCGTCGAGCAACCCGTTCGCCACTTCATGCACGGTGCCGTCGCCGCCGACCGCCACGACGTGTGTGGCGCCCTGACGGACGGCCTGTGCGGCGAGCTCCTTCGCATGACCGGGGGCGTCGGTGCGAACGAGGTGCACCGCCCACCCTTGGGTTTTGAAGGCGCGCGCAACGACCGACTCGACGCGGCGTGCCGCGCCTCGCCCCGCAGCGGGATTGAGGATGACATGGGCATGAAGCACGCGGCAGACAAGATATCATCTCGTCTGCCGCGTAAGGGACTGCAGAGTTAGAACGGGATGCTATTTCGCCAGATAGTGTTCGTCCCAATCGATCGCGAACTCGACGGTGCAGCGATCGCACAGCAGCTTGCTGGGCTTGCCGCGCAGCGGCACGCGATCGCGACACGACGGGCAAACCAGATACCGATCACCCATCTCCACGGAGCGCGGCACATGTTGCGGTCGTGGTACGACGGTCCATTTACGGGGTGGCGTGCTCGACATTTGAAGGAAGGCGCGGACGACAGCGACCGGGGTGCCTTTCACATCGACGACGGCCGCGAGCCCTTGGGCCTTGATCAGCCGGTACCAGGCGCCGCGGCGCAGATTGCAATTCACATCGGCTTGGAGACGAGCCCACACCATCACTCACTCCTGAGGACGCGAAGGGGCCATAAGAGTAACCCCGTCCGACCGAGTACGACGTGATGGTTGTCACCCCTACGCTTTGACGCCGGCCTCGTCCCAGTTGATCTCGAATTCCTGGCCGCATTTCCTGCATTCGACAGCGCGCACGGAGCGCTTGGGAAGCGGCAGGCGCGCGCGACAGTTCGGGCAGACGCCGTACGTCCCCCGAAGATGCGGCGGCGCCTTGCGGTTTTCCTTGGATCCCTCGACCACGCTCCAGCGCTTCGGCGGACGCTGCTCGATTTCGAGCCAGGCGCGTAGCACGCCGACGCGACGGTGATTCACTTCGATAACTGCCTGGAGATCATCGAGATGGAGAACGCGGTACCAAGCACCGCGCCGAAGCTTCAGCGGTACGTCGGCTTGGATGCGCGCAAACAGAATAGCCATCACGGCTCCTGATAAGGGAGACGAGAAGGGCGCGGGCCCAATATATGGTTTGCGGGCCGGCGCAACAGTCAGGAGTTATCCCAGCCGATATCGAAGAATCCGTTACACTTCGGGCAGCGCATGCTGACGGCGCGCTCTTCCAAGCGGGCCCGCTCGCGGCAGTTCGGACACACCCCGTAGCGCGGGCCCCAGGAGGTGGGCAGCCGCGGGGAGCGTGGGGGCCGGGGGACCACTGTCCAGTGTATCGGACGTGAGGGGAGAATCTCGAGCGCTGGTCGCGGCACGGGGGTCAGCGTGCCATTGACGTCGAGCAGCGCTTCCATTGACGTCAGCCGCACGACGCGGTACCACGCGCCGCGCCGAAGATGCCCAGCTTCCGCTGGACGGATCCGAGCCCATTGTGCCGTTGCCATCAAGCCTCCGACCGTCAGCTTTGCCCTACCATTGGCAAACAGGAGGCAAAAAGTCAACTGCAGGGGTGGCGGGAGCGTGTAGGAATCGAACCTACCGAGCCCCTTTCGGGGCCCAAACAGTTTTGAAGACTGGTCAGGCCACCAGACCCAATCCGCTCCCCCGGCACTGCATCATTGCTTCATGGCGATCAGGTCGATTTCGACACGCGCGCCTTTGGGCAGCCCGGCCGCCTGCACGGTCGAGCGGGCCGGCTTGTGCGAGCCGAAATGCTTCGCGTACACCTCGTTCATCTGTGCGAAATCGGCCATGTCCGCCAGGTACACTGTGGTCTTGATCACATGCTGCAGCGTCGTTCCCGCCGCCGCGAGTACTGCTCTGAGATTCGCAAAGACCTGCTCCGTCTGCTCCGCTGTCGTCCGGCCGACGAGCTCGCCGTTCTTGGGATCGAGGGCGACCTGTCCCGCCGTGAACACCAGGCTGTCGGTCATGATCGCCTGACTGTAGGGGCCGATGGCCTTCGGTGCCGCGTCGGTCGCGACAACGCCCAACCCACTCGTCTTACGCATCAAAACAGTCCCTCGATCGTCCCGTCAGGAAGAAGCCGGATCCGCTCGGCGGCGGGGGCCTTGCCGAGTCCGGGCATGGTCAGGATTTCGCCCGAGAGCGCGACGACAAAGCCGGCGCCAGCCGCTGGCAGGATGTCCCGCACGTGAAGCGTGAATCCGCTCGGCGCGCCGAGCTGCGTCGGGTCGTCGGTCAAGGAGT
>JBKPDZ010000046.1:0-14316 GCA_046728135.1 Gemmatimonadota bacterium
GAGGGTCTTCGTTTCCGGCACGAACGAAGCCGGTCGCACGAGCGCATGCCAGCGCGTGCCGGGCTCGGCGAGGCCCATCGCGATCGGGACGAGGTCCTTCGCGAACACCACCCCTGCGACATTGTCAGGCGTGCCGTCGTGCACGGGGAGCCGCGTGTGCTGGCTCTGGCGGAACGTTTCCAGCACGTCCTCACTAGACGCGGAGATATCGATACCGGTGATGTCGAGGCGCGGCGTCATCACTTCGTCGACCGTCGTGTCCGCGAGTGTGAAGACGCCGAGGAGCATATCGCGCTGTGCGGTACCGAGGTGGGGCTGCAGCGGACGCGGCGTGTGTAGCACGGCATGCAGGCCACGGTCTACCCAGGCGAGGATCCAGAGCAGCGGGCCGAACGGCGCCAGGGTGCGGCGCGCGAGGGGAAGCGCGGCGTCCGACAGCTCCGGGGCGAGACGTGCCACGCTGCGCGGCAACGCATCGCCGATGATGAACAGCAGCAGCGTGCCGACGATCAGGGTCGCCAGCGCCTCCGCCCACGGCCGCGTCCACCAGGCCACGGCGTTCGCGCTGGCGACGGCACCGAGCACGAGGAGCGCCAGACGCGCGACGTGCAGCGCGCGATGCAGCGGAACGCGACGTTCGGCTGGGACCGGTGGCGCGTCCCCCAGCGTGTGCAATGCTTCGCCGACCGCCGCTTCCTCGCCCAAGGCGAGCAGCGCCGCCCAGACGCCCGTGCTGATGGCGACGACGAGCCCGATGAGGCGCAACGCCGCTTCAGTGACCATTAGCCGAGGATGCGGTTGACGTAGCGTTCCTGCAGCCGCCACATGCGCGAGCGAGTGCGGCCCGTCCCTTCGGGATGGTCGTATCCCAGCACATGGAGCGTGCCGTGGACCGCTAGGCGAACGAGCTCTGCGCGCACGCCGGAGTCGCTCCTTCCCCGCACTCCGTTCTGGACGGCCAGCGCCGCAGCAGCAGGGCAGATGTAGACATCGCCCAACACGCGGCCGTCCGGTTGCGGCAGCGCGTAGGCGATCACGTCGGTCAGCCCGCGACGGCCAGTCGCGCGGCGGTTCGCCCGTCGCATAGCGGCGGCAGACAGGAACGTGATGTCCACGTGCGACGCTTGAGGCGCACGCTCCCACGCCAGCACACGCTGCGCGACGCGCATCAGTTGGTCAGCGCGAGGCGCGCGCGGTTTCGGGGGGCGGGGGGGGCTGCCACGCCGCGCTGATGCCGCCACTGGACTCCGGATAATCGATGCGATTGTGGTACATCCCGCTCAGCACGACGAGGAACGCCGACTTCACCTGCTCGATCTGTTGCAGCGTCAGGGGCGCTTCGTCCAGCTGGCCGGCGTTGACCTTCGTGCGAACGATGTGATCGATCGCTTCCTCAATCTTTTGCGGCGTCAGGTCCTCCAGCACGCGCAGCGCCGCCTCCACCGAATCCGCGATCATGGAGATCGCGGTCTCCATCGAGCGCGGCTTGGGCCCCGGATAGGTGAAGTCGGCGAGGTTACGCGACTGGTTGCCGTCGATCTTCTTCGCCTTGTCGAGAAAATATGTGATCTCGGTCGTCCCGTGATGTTCGGGTATGAATGCGGCAACCGCGTCGGGCAACTGCGCCCCCGCGGCGAGCGCCAGGCCGTCGGTCACGTGCGCCTTGATGATCTGCGCCGACTGCAGCGGCTTCAGCCGGTCGTGCGGATTGTTGCCCGGAATCTGATTCTCCACGAAGTACTGCGGGTTTTTGATCTTGCCGATGTCGTGGTAATAGCACCCGACGCGGCCCAATAGTCCGTTCGCGCCGATGCGGTTGCAGGCCGCTTCGACCAGGTTCGCCATGGCGACGCTGTGCGCGTAGGTGCCTGGCGCCTCGACGGACAGCCGGCGGAGCAGTGGTCGGCTGGGGTCGGACAGCTCGAGCAGCGTGAGATCGGTCGTGATATGCGTGACTGACTCGGCGACCGGCAGCAGGAAGAAGGTGAGACCGGCCGACAGCAGACCGTTGAGCGCACCCCACAGGCCCCGCAGCCCGATCTCTTCGATCGGCCAGCCGCTGGCGAGGCCGAGGGCGAGGGCCCCGGCGAGGTATCCCGCGACAATGATCAGGACCGGTGCGTAGAAATTGCTGCGACTGCGCAGCGTCTTGACCGACAGCGCGGCCGTGACGCCCCCCACCACGCAGAGGAAGGTCGCGGGCACGTCGTGGAAAACCGGTTGCAGGCCCACGACGACCGCCAGGATCATCGCCGCGATCATCGAGACGCGCCCGTTGAACAGTACCGTCATCATCATCGCGAGGAACGGCATGAAGATGATCTCGGGGTGCGCGGGATAGAATCGCGCGACCATCCCCGCCTGGGTGAGCAGAATCGCGAACAACGCACCGATCAGGCCGACCTGCCGGACGTCGCGGTAGGTCTCGCGCCGGTAGAACACCATCAGGACCCAGAAAATTGTGATGATCAGCGAATCGCGCAGCAGCGGCCCGATGACACCGCGGATCGAGTACGTCGTCGCGGCGCCGCGGCGCAGCAGCTCCTGATGCAGCGTAACCAGCCGCTCGTGCGCCTCGTTCGTCACGACCTCGTTCGCGCCCACGATGCGATCGCCGGCGCGCACGATGTACTTGCTGGGATCGACGCTGCCGCGCAGCTCGTTGCGGCGTCGCTCCGTTTCCAGCGGCTTGGGTATCAGCGTCGGCCGGAAGAACTGTCGCACCAGCTTGAGGTAAAGGACATCTCCCACGCTCGAGCCGGCATCCGGGTGCAGCTGCTTGGCGCGGTTCAAGTATTGCGCGAAGGTCAGCACCTGATCCCGCTGGACCGACGACTCGATGGAGCCGCGGCGGACGATCAGCTCCCGCGATTGCTCGCCCTGCATCACGCCGGGGCCCGTGACGCCCTGCGCCAGCGTGCGGTCGAAGAGCCGTTGCAGCGCCTGTTGCAGGGCGCGCCGCTTGCCGCCCTTGCTGAGATACGCGGCCTCCTGCGGCGTGAGCGGAGTGCCGTAGTCCCCCGCGGCGTGAATGATCGCCTGCGGTCCCTGGTCGCTGGCCGCGTCCACCGCGCCGAAAAACGCCGCCATCGTCGTCGCGGTGCTGTCGTACGCGCGCTGGCGGAACTCGTAGATCGGTTTGGCCGTGGCGGCCAGCTCTTCCGCCTCGCGCTGCAGCTCGTCTTCCGACTTGTTGACGACAAAGTTGAAGGGCGCGACGATGTCCTTGTCGGACCGGGCTCCAGGCTCGAGCAACGGTGCCACGTCGGCGCTGCCCGAGGGGAACGCGACGTGGGCGACCAGCGCGAGCGCCGGGACCCAGACCCAGCGCACGGCGTGATAGCGCACCGTCTCCTGTGTCGGAAGCTTCATCTCAACCCTGTGCGTCCTCGGCGTAGGCGCGGATGATGTCGCGTACCAGCCGGTGGCGCACGACGTCCGCCTCGCCGAGATAGACGAAGCCGATTCCCTCGATGCCCGGCAGGATCCGCTCGACCTGGAGCAGGCCGGAGTCCTCGCGGTTCGGGAGATCGATTTGGGTCTTGTCGCCCGTGATCACCGCGCGCGAGTTCACGCCGAGACGCGTGAGAAACATCTTCATCTGCATCCCGGTCGCGTTCTGCGCTTCGTCGAGGATCACGAAGGCGTCACTCAAGGTGCGGCCGCGCATGTAGGCGAGCGGCGCGATTTCGATCGTGCGCGTCTCCAGCGCCTTCTGCACGCGCTCGCGCGGCATCATGTCCTCGAGTGCGTCATACAGCGGTCGCAGGTAGGGATCGACTTTCTCCTGCAGATCGCCCGGCAGGAAGCCGAGGTTCTCGCCGGCTTCGACGGCGGGCCGAGCGAGAACGATGCGCCGGACCCGTTTGCGGGCGAGCGCATCCACCGCGGCGGCAACCGCGAGATAGGTCTTCCCGGTTCCGGCCGGGCCGATGCCGATCACGATGTCGTGCTCCGCGATCGACCGCAGATACTCGCGCTGCCCGGTGGTCTTCGGCTGGATGACGCGGCGCAGCCCGGGAAGGATGATCCTTACCGGATCGGGAACCGCACCATCGCGTCCCAGCTCGCCATGCGCTTCATCGGAGATCAGGCGCTCGACGTCATGGACGTCGATGGTCTCGCCCATGCGCGCGAGGTCGATCAGCGCCTGCGCCACCTGCCCCGCCCGCTCGATGGCGGCCGCCGGCCCCACGAGCGAGAGATTGTCCCCACGGAGCGACACGCGCACGCCGAGCCGCTTGGCGAGCTCGAGGAGATTGGCATCGTTCACGCCGGCCAACGCCAGCGGATCCACGCCTTCAACCGACAGCCGGTGGACGACGTCGTCACTCATGAGGAGGCACCACCTTGATGTGTAGGGCCGCGAGATCCTCGGGCCGCGCCGGCGCCGGCGCGCCCTCGAACAACGCTCGGGCCGCGGTTGTCTTGGGGAACGCGATCACGTCGCGCAGCGAACCCGCACCGGCGAGCAGCATCGCTGTGCGGTCGAAGCCGACGGCGAAGCCGCCGTGGGGCGGCGCGCCGGCCGCAAGCGCGGTCAACAAAAAGCCGAAGCGGGCGTCGATCTCTTGCGGCGAGAGCCCGAGATGCGCGAATACCTTGCGCTGCACCCGAGGGTCGGTGATCCGGATCGAGCCCGAGCCGAGCTCGTTCCCGTTGTAGACCGCGTCGTAATGGAGCGCGCGGCACGCGAACGGCTCGCGGTCGAGCTTGGTCACATCGTCCGGATGCGGCGCGGTGAACGGGTGATGCGCGAACACCGGCTTGCCGGTGTCCGGATCCGGCTCGAACAGCGGAAAGTCGACGACCCAGCAGAATGCGTGGGCGACTTTGGGCTCCGGCGCGAGGCGCCGGATGACTTCCTGACGCACCTTGTCGAGTGCGGGAGAGGTGACGCGATCGGGGCCGACCGTCATGAGCGCCGCGTCCCCATCGCCGACCCCGATCTTTCCTAAGGCCTCCGGGGTGAAGTGCTTCCCCACCGAGCCGGAAAGTTGCTCGCCCTGGCGTTTGACCCATGCCAGGCCCGGCGCGCCGTGCGTCTTCGCGGTTTCTGTGAGCTGGTCGACGTCCTTGCGCGACAGGGTCCCGCCACCGCGCACGGCAATGCCGCGCACGCGGGATCCGTTCGTCGCCGCTTGGAAGAACGGAACGCCGAGCGGCTGGACCTGCGATGTCCAGTCGACGATCGGAAGATCGTAGCGTAGGTCGGGCTTGTCGGTCCCGTAGCGCTCCATCGCGTCGCGCCACGTGAGCCGCGGGAACGGCCGGCCGATCGTGTGCCCGGCCTCTTCCCACAGGGCGACGAGCACGTGCTCGACGAAGCCGATCACGTCCTCCTGCCCCACGAACGATGCTTCGATATCGATCTGGGAAAACTCGGGCTGGCGATCGTAGCGCAGATCCTCATCGCGGAAGCAGCGCGCGATCTGGAAGTAGCGATCGAACCCCGAGACCATGAGCAGCTGCTTGTAGATCTGGGGCGACTGCGGTAACGCGTAGAACTCGCCCGCGTGCACGCGGGACGGCACGAGATAGTCGCGCGCGCCTTCCGGCGTGGGCTTCGTGAGGATCGGGGTTTCGATCTCGAGAAAACCGAGATCGCTGAGGGCACGGCGCGCGCGCTGCAGCAGCCGGTGGCGCAAGATCAGATTGGCCTGAAGCTCGGGCCGCCGCAGGTCGAGATGGCGATATTTGAGCCGCAGCTCTTCGGCCGCGAGCTCTTCCCCTTTGGTGCGCGCGACCTGAATGGCGGGGGTTTCGGCGGGACCGAGGACGCGCAGCGACGCGGCGTGGACCTCGACGTCGCCGGTCGCCAGCTCGGCGTTCTTCCCTTGAGGCGGGCGCACCACGACCTCACCCTCGATCGTGATGACGGATTCGCTCTTGAGTGTGTGCGCCTGCGCGATCAGCTCGGCCGACGCCCACGCCGGTCCGACGCAGACCTGGACGATGCCGTCCCGATCGCGCAGA
Source organism: Gemmatimonadota bacterium (assembly GCA_046728135.1). GTDB lineage: Bacteria > Gemmatimonadota > Gemmatimonadetes > Gemmatimonadales > GWC2-71-9 > 20CM-2-65-7. Next base: position 5,977 of record JBKPDZ010000046.1, read on the forward strand.
TCGATAAAGACGATTCCACCCAAGTCGCGGCTCCGGTGAACCCAGCCCCCCAATCGCACCTGCTGGCCGGCATGCTCTTTCCGCAGCTGGCCGCAGCGATGGGTTCGCAGCGATGTCCGAGTCACGCTGGCGTCTATGCGCCCCCCTGTTCCGTCTCAACGAGGATACGGTAGAACTCCTGCGAATCACGCGCGGCCAGCAGCCGCGCGCGAATCGGCTCGCGCCGCACGAGCCGCGAGATACGGCTCAATGCCTTGACGTGCGCACCTGCCTGCGACTCCGGTCCAGCGAGCAGGAAGAAGAGCCGAACCGGCTCACCATCGACCGTTTCATATGGCACGGGCGTACGCGCCGTGCCGGCAACCGCTATCAGATTGGCGAGGGCTGGGGTTTTCCCGTGTGGAACTGCCACGCCGTAGCCAATGCCGGTCGGGAACTGCCGCTCCCGCTCCATGACCGCCTGCAGGACGTCCGGGGCCCCCCCGGCCCCCGCGGCCCCGCCCGCGCCGTTGCCCCCGACCAGGAGCTCCACCAACTCCCGCAGCACGCCCTCCTTGCTCTGGGCCCGAATGGGGACCCGGATGCGGTCGGGCGTCAGCAGTTCGGAGAGTCGCAATGGAGTATGTCCAAGTGCCGTAACCGATTGAAGATAGTTGACTTGAGTTGACGGCGCCACAGCCAGGAGTAAACGTTCGGCATGCAACGCATTGGCCTGCTGATTGTTGGACTGCTCGCTGTCAGCGGACGCCCGGCAGTCGCACAGCAGGCGGCCGGGACGACCCTCTGGCGCGTCGCCGCGACGACGCTGGCCACGCCGCCTGCCCTTGCCCTCGGCCCTGCGGCAGCGCTCTGGAATCCCGCGCAAACGGAGGACGGCGCGCGGTTGCAGCTCGGCGTGGAGGCCATTCAGACGCCGTCCGCTGTGGACGCGACCGGCATCATCGCCACCGTGCGCGTGCCTGCCGGCTCCCTCGGGCAAGTTGGTGTGCTGTTCGGCCACGTGGGGTTGAGCGACATCTCGCAGACCATCGATAGTCCCGATCCCACCGGGGGTGTGATTCCGGTTTATACGTTCGTCGCCGGCGCGACCTGGTCGCGGCTCGTCGCGCGGATGAGCGTCGGGGCGACGCTGGCCTTTCACGAGACGCGCCTCGACGAGGCGCGCGCCGATCGTTGGACGATGGATGTCGGCGCAAGCCGCACCTTTGCTGACGACCGGCTGCGCCTCGCCGCCGCTACCCACTTTTTTTCATCGCTCAAGTCCAATGACCCATCGCAGGATGTCTACGCCGGCATCGAGGGGCGTATCTGGAGCGGCCCCCTGTCCGGTGATCGCGTGGTCATTCGCGGGCGATATGGGATTTCGTTCGCGCATGGGTTCGCGGCGGACCACCAATTCGGCGCGGGCGCGGAATTCGCGAAAACGGTGGCGCTCGACCTGATGGTGGCGCGCGAGGGAAGCTATGGCAACCGCGTGAGCTGGCGGCCGGTGGCAGGATTGCGAGTCGCCATCGGGAAGTACCGCATCACGCTCGCGCGCGACGCCGGTGTGAATGACCTCGGTTCGGCGTATCGCGTCGGGGTGGACGCCCGGTTTCGGTGAGCGTCGACCTCCTGAGTCTCGCGCCGGACGCCGCGCAGGGCGCCCTGCAGGAGTGGCTCGCGCAGCGCGGCGAAGCGTCGTATCGCCTGCGGCAAGTTTTCCCCCGGTTGTGGCAGCGCCCGGTGGCGCGCTGGGCGGAGGCCACAGATCTCCCAGATCCGCTGCGGACGGCACTCGATGCGGAATTTCCGATACGCAGATTGACGCTGGGCACTCATCAGGTCTCGAGAGACGGGACCGAGAAGTTTCTCTGGGCGCTGGACGACGGCGAAGCGATCGAATCGGTGCTGATCCCCGAAGGGAAGCGTCGCACGCTCTGCATCTCGTCCCAGGCGGGCTGCGCCCTGGGCTGCGTCTTCTGCGCGACCGGGCGGATGGGATTTCGTCGCAATCTCTCGCCAGGCGAGATCGCGGGACAGGTGCGCGAGCTGCTGCTGCGTGATGCCGCGCTCAAGCCCACCAACATCGTGTTCATGGGGATGGGCGAGCCGCTGCTGAATTGGGAGGCCGTCGACACGACGCTCTCCATTCTCAATCAGGCGGACGGCCTTGGGATCGGCGCGCGTCACATCACACTGTCGACGGTAGGGATTTTGCCCAATCTGGCCAAGTTCGCGCGGCGACCCGAGCAATTCCGCCTGGCGGTCTCGCTGCACGCCCCCACCCCCGCCCTGCGGCGCGAGCTGATGCCCATCGAAAAGAAGTACACGCTGCCGGAGCTGGTGGATGCCCTCAAGCAGTTTCGCCGTCGGGTGACGCTCGAGTACGTGCTGATCGGTCAGAAAAACGACTCGCTCGACGCGGCGGATCAACTGGCGAAGCTCGCGCAGCCGCTCGAGGCGTTGGTGAATCTGTTGCCGCTGCATCCGGGTGGCGCGCCGGATCTCACGCCAACCAGCCGCGCGCATATGCTCGCGTTCGAGCGGCGGTTGAAACAACGCGGCGTCGCGGCGGTGCTGCGACGCAGCCGCGGTCTCGACATCAGCGCGGCGTGTGGACAGCTACGGGTGGAAGTCGAGGGAGCGATGCGCGGCCGTCGCAAAGTCGGCGCCAAGGAGCACGCTCACATCGAGTAGCCTGGAGCTGTCGAGGGCCACTTCGATGCGTCCCTGCCCGAGCGCCGACCGGACGCGCTCGGCTGCCTGCGTCGTCCCCCGCCGGACGATGATACGCGTCGAATCGAGCCCGCTTTCGACCGCATTGCCGAAGTACACCACGTCGATCCCGGCATGACGCAGCAGGCGCGTGCCCACGCGGGCTTCGCCCGATTGGCCACTGGCGTTCAGCACCTCGACCGTGATCGCGGGACCCGTGTCGCCGGGGATGGGGTGTGACTGCGGGGAGCTCCCGCCGCAGCCAGCGAGGACCAACGCCATCACCGGAATCCTCATGACCGTCCGGCCGTCCGTCCGTCCGACCGTCCGACGAGAGAGTTCCAGAACCCCGCCGTCTCGTCCGGAAGCATCCACCCCGACCGCAGCATCCATTCGATCCGGCGACGGGCAACTTCCCGGAGCACCGCATCGCGCTCCGTGGGGACGCGTTGGGTCAGCTGCGGGTGATCCATGGTCGCAGCTGTTTGTTTTCGGGCCGGCTCCAGAAAATCGGCGAGATACAGCATCTTCCCGACGTCGTCCCATCCCGCAAAACCGATGGTGTGATAGCGGACCGCATCGAGGACGCCGCGATCGGTTTCACCCTCCGTCGCCGCGCGCGCGGCGGCCAGCGGGCCGTGCCGCAACGGATCGCCGAGCGGCGCGTCTCGCAGCGCGTCGTGCAGCCACCCGGCCCGCCCCCAGCGGTCGCGCTCCTCTGCGTCCACCTGCATCGCGTCGGCCCAGTTTCCCAGCAACGTCACCACCCGCTCGATGTGGGCGCGCCGCTCCGGCGACACTTGCGCCCACGCCGGCAAGCTCACGGCGTGACTCGCGGATCGGCACCGATGCCTTCGCCCAGCACGACGCTATCGAGCAATCGCGTCTTGCCGACGCGGGCTGCCACCACGGCGACCGTGTGGGCCGTCACGCGACTCACGGGCTGCAGGTTCTCATCAATCAGCGCGCAGTACTCCGGTGTGACGTCGGGCACCCGCATCGCCTCGAGGCCGGCGCGCTGCACCTTCGCGGGATCGGCCTCACCCCCGCGCCACGTTTGCTCGAGCGTGCGCAATGCGCGCGGGAGCGCGAGCGCAGATCGCCGCTCATCAGGATTCAGGTAGGTATTGCGGGAGGAGAGGGCGAGCCCGTCCAGCTCCCGCACTGTCGGCGCGACGTCGATCGTGACTGGAAAATCGAGGTCCCGTACGAGGCGGCGCACCAGCATCGCCTGCTGGAAGTCCTTGCGCCCGAATACGGCGACGTCGGGCTCGACGATGTGGAAGAGCTTGGCGACGACGGTCAACACGCCTGTGAAGTGACCCGGCCGGGCAGCGCCCTCGAGTGTGTCGGCCACGGGCCCCGGAATCACCCGCGCCAGGGGCTCCTCTCCCCCCGGATACATCGTCGCGGCATCGGGCACGAACAAACAGTCGACATCTCGCGCGAGTGCGAGCTGGCGGTCGCGCGGCAGGTCACGCGGATACCGCGCGAGGTCCTCGAGCGGACCGAACTGGAGCGGGTTGACGAAGATGCTGACGACGACGCGCTGGGCGAACTCGCGCGCGCGGTCCACGAGGCGGAGGTGTCCCTCGTGGAGGTAGCCCATGGTGGGAACGAAGCCGATGGAATGGCGGCGAGAGCGCTCGGAGCGAGACCACGCGCGCATCTCGGAGATGCCGGAGAGCTCGCGCAACTAGAACTCGCGCTTCTTCATCTCCGAAAAGAAGTCGCGACGCTCGATGTCATCGTCCGTGGTGTCCGGCGGCAGCGTCGGGTCGTACCGTTTGCGCGCTTTGGGCTTGGCCTTCGCCGCCTTGGCCATGTTCTTCTTGATCAGCTTGGCGAGCTTTTCGTCTTCCGTCTTCGACATGCTCCCTCCGGGAGAAGGATCAATAATCAATAATCAATGATCAATTTTCAATGATCATTGGTCATTGATCACTGATCATTTTCCAAAGGAGTGCTCCGGCCCCGGGTAGCGGCCCTCGCGCACTTCGGCGGCGAACACGCGGGCGGCTTCCCGGACATCTTCCGCCAGCGCGGCGTATTTCTTGATGAATTTTGCCGAGAATTGATCGTTCAGGCCCAGCATGTCGTGGAGCACGAGCACCTGGCCGTCGCACGCCGGTCCCGCGCCGATGCCGATCGTCGGGATCGTCAGCGACTTCGTGATCTGCGATGCGAGCGGCGCCGGCACGAGCTCGAGCACGACCGCGAAGGCTCCGGCGTCCTGGAGCGCCGTGGCGTCGGCCTTCAGCCGGCCCGCCGTGGCATCGTCACGACCCTGCACCCGGTGGCCGCCCAGCGCATGGACCGACTGTGGCGTGAGCCCGATATGACCCATGACGGGGATGCCGACGTCGACGAGTCGCCGCACCGTCGCGGCCATCGGCTGTCCGCCCTCGATCTTCACGGCGTGACACCCCGTTTCCTTCATGGCGCGGCCGCAATTGCGCAGCGCGTCTTCCGGCGAAACCTGATAGCTGAGGAACGGCATGTCGCAGACGACCAGGGCGCGCTCGGTGCCGCGCGCTACCATCGTCGTGTGATAGATCATCTGGTCGAGCGTCGCCGACAGGGTGGAGGGCGCGCCCGCCAGTACCTGGTTGAGCGAATCGCCCACGAGCAGGATGTCGATCCCACAGGCGTCGAGCAGGCGCGCGAACAGCGCGTCGTAACAGGTCAGCGCGACGATGCGCTCGCCCTTCTCCTTCATCTCGAGCAACGTGCGCGTCGTGATGCTAGCCATGTTCCCTCTCCAGCTCGGCGATTTCGCGCTGCCAGAAATCGCGCTTGGGCAGCTCCGGATGCGGAATCGTCAGGTCCGGACTCCGTACAGTCTTGGTGCCATACCGCACGATGTCGAGGTCCAGCGTCCGCGGTCCCCAGCGTTGCCGGCGCTCTCGCCCGCGCTCGGCTTCGATTGCACGGCAATGCGCCAACAGCGCCGCGGGGTCCAGCGACGTTTCGAGCAGAATCATTTGGTTCAAAAATGGCGGCTGCGCAACGGGTCCCAGGGGTGCCGTTTCTTCGACCAACGAGGCCGCCACGAGCTGGGTGCCGGGCAGGCTCGCGAGGCGGGACCGGGCATACGCGAGGTGTGCGGCACGGTCACCGATATTCGAGCCGAGGGCTACGAAGGCCCGCTCAGTTGACGTTGGCGAACCCGCGCGTCAGCTCGCGCAGCATGGTGGCGACCTGCTCCAGGTCGCGCGTCGCGCGCTCGAGGTCGATCAGGCCTTCCGCGGCTTGGACCGCCCGGGTGGCGACGTCGTCGGCCTGAAGGCGGTTCTCCCCCGCGATGCTGGCAACCGCGTTGATCCGCTCGCGGAGGCGCGCGAACGCCTGATTCTGCTCGCCGGCGACCGCGGTGATGCGCCCGGCGTGCGCCGTGGCTTCGGCGGTTGCCGCGACGATGGCGTCGAGCGCCTCCAGCGCGGCGGCCGACAACTCTTCCACGCCACCGACGTTGACTTCTCCGCGGCGCATTTGCTCGACGACTTCGCCGACTTGCGTGTGGATGTCCTGCACCAGCTCACCGGCCTCCGCCGCGGCGGTCGCGCTCTGCTCCGCCAGCCGGCGCACCTCGTCGGCGACGACGGCGAAGCCCTTGCCGTGTTTGCCGGCGCGCGCCGCCTCGATGGCGGCGTTCAACGACAAGAGGTTCGTCATGTCGGCGAGCTCGCGGATCGATGCAATGAATCCCGTGATGCGCCGGCTCATCTGGCCGAGCTGCTGGACCTTGCTGGAGCTCTCGCCGACGAACGCCTTGAGCGCGACGAGGCGTTCGATCGCTTCGCGAATCTGCGTGCGGTTGCGGCTCGCCACGTCGCTCGCCGCGGTCGACGCGCGCGCCGCGCCGGCTCCGTCATCGGACACGCGGCGGGAGACTTGCGACAAGCTTTCCGTCGCCTCGAGGCCGCCGGACACCTCGCCCTCTTCGCGCCGCACGCCCTCGCGAATGACACCGGTGGATTGCGCCACCGCCGATGCCACGCCCTTCAGCGCCTCGGCGGTTTGCGCGATGGTCGCCAGCTGGCGGGTCATTCGATCCACGGTCTCCACGAGCGGGCGGCGCAGGTCGGTGATATGGACCGCGGTCGCGAGCTGGCTCGCGAAGGTGGTGATCGTCAGGATATCCTGGCGGCGATAGCAATGCTTCTTGTGATGCTCGAGCTCCAGCGTGCCGATCACCTGATCCCCGAATTTCAGCGGCACGATCACCAGACTCTGGACCGCGAGCGGTGCGTCGGCGACCCGTTTGTCTTTGGTCACGTCATCGATCACGACCGTCTCGCCGCTCGCCGCCACGCTCTGACGCAGGGCGGTCGTATCCTCCGACGGCTCGCCGCGTCCTTCCCGGCCGCGCTCCGACCGATGCACGAGCGACATCACGCCGTCATGCAGCCGGTAGATCCGGAAGTCGCCCCAGTCCACCAACCGGTTCGCCAGACGCTCGATCCGCTGGAATGAGTCCTCAAGGCTGATGTTGGCGGTGATGACGGCTTCCATGGCGTGGATCTTGTTCAGCTCTTCCGCCGAGATCGCTTCCTCGATCATCTGCTTGAGGAGCAGACCGAGGAACGTGAGGACCAGGCCGACGAGGATCCACCCGCCGACGTCGACAAACGCGACGACGGCGCCGACGAAAATCGTCGCGGCGAGCAGCGTCGCCGCATAGGCGATCACCTCGTAGCGCACGATCATCAGCCGCTCCGCCGGCTCGAGCTTGGCGCGGATGATGAGACTGAGGTAGAAGAGCACGCGGCCGAACACGAAGTAGGCGAGCGCGTACCCCGCGAGCGCGGGGAGGAGCTCGATGTTGAGGACCGGGACGCCGTTCGGCATGTCGAGCCAGTGCAGCGCCGCCGCGTAGACGCCGTACGCTGCGACGAGCGTGATGACCTCCCGTCCGAGATTGATCCACGAGACGCGCAGCGGCTTGCGCTGCCATGCCGAGTCGGTGACGAGTGTCGCGCCGGCGATCGCCAGCGCGGTCGCGGGCACGCCGACGAGGAGGCTGCCGGCCACGCCGACCAGTGCGGTCTGGTTGAGATAGGAGTACTTGCTCAGCGGGACGGAGAGGCCGCGCAGCGCCACCGCCGCGCCGAACAGCACGACCAGCTCGGGGATCTGCGTCAGCCAACGGTGGTCGGCGCTGAGTACGGCGACGAGCAGTGCGGCGCCAACCCACGCCAGCGCCTGGCTGTAGAGAGTGACGAAACGGGCGATCTTCATCCGTGCACCGCGGCAGCGAGGTCCCGCGTCAGCCGCTCCATGCCGGCGATGCCGTCCTGTGCCAGCGCATCCAGCAGGGCGCTGCCCACCACGACGCCGTCCGCAGCGCGCGCGGCTGCGGCCGCCTGCGCGGGTGTGCTGATCCCAAATCCCACGGCCACCGGCAGGCGCGTGGTGGCGCGAATCCGGCGCACCTGCGCGTCCAAGTCGGCCGGCACCGTGTCGCGCGCCCCCGTCACCCCGAGGCGCGAGATCAGGTACACGAAGCCGGTCGCGCCGGCGAGCGCGCTCTGGAGTCGCGCGTCATCCGTCGTGGGCGCCACGAGACGAATGAGCGCGAGCGCGCTGCCCTGAACCGTCTGCTCGAGCGCGGGATCGGCCCCCGCCGGGAGATCGGTGAGC
>JBKPDZ010000047.1:0-8168 GCA_046728135.1 Gemmatimonadota bacterium
GTCCCGAAGTCGAAGACCGTTCGTCGTCGTCGCAGGCGTCGGCGTGGTCCCGGTCGTCCACCTGGGTCGAAGAAGAAGGCGGCATAGATGGCGAAGGGCGAGGAGGTGTGGACGCAGTTGGCGACCCGCATCCCGAAGGAGCTTCACCGGCGGCTCAAGCTTCACTGCGTGACCCGCGAGATCGCCGTGCAGGACTTCGTGACGGAGGCGATTGCGAAGAAGCTCGGTCGGAAGACGAAGCCGAAGAAGAGGGCGGCCTGACGCCCACAACCCAAGTTGCCCCAGGAGGTGGAGCTTGAGGAGGGTCTACGTTGCACGACACCCAACTGAAGCCCACTTCCTCAAGGGGTTGCTGGCGTCGCAGGGTATTGAGACCGAGATACGGGGGGAAGCACTTCAGCGCACGTGGCGAACTACCCGTGACACGTCGGGAGCGTCCGCCCGATACCTTAGGGGTACCGTGGCGTTGCTCAAGTTGCGGCGAAGAGCTTGAGCCCCAATTCACCGAATGCTGGCGCTGCGGCACGGCACGCCAGAACAACGAGTGACTTCACGGGTAGGGTGGCGCGATTCGAGCGGCTGAAACGCGGGCTGAGCGTCTTGCGCTATTCGGGGCTTCACGCGCGGCGGGCGAGCCGCTTCTCGCCCCGGAACCCATCGAACTGCTCATGCCGCCCCACCGCCTGGCTGTACTTCGGGTTCTTGATCTTCACCCAAGGCGACGTGCTGCCCACGAGATCGTAGGGCGCCTGCCTGAACTTGGCGACGATGCCTTCTAGGTCACGCTGGACGACCTCGGTGAAGAGGTCCACCCCGCGCCGGGGTACATGGGAAGGTACTGCAAGCACGGTCGTCGGCGCGGGACGATTCGACGCAGCCCCCGCTTCCGCTCGATGAGCGGTAGGCGCCGCAAGTCTCGACCGTCCAGCCACAGGCAGTCGAAGGCGACGAAGCACGGCTCACTGCGGCGGTAGAGGAGCGCGTTGAAGAGGGGACGCCCGTTTCCGTCCAGGCAGACCACCTCGCCGTCGAGGATGGCATTGCTCACGCCCTGAGTGTGACGGCGATCTCGGCGGCGAGCGGGGCGAAGCGCTTGAAGGTGTTGCCGTTGCGGGAGACGAGCCGACCCTTGCCGCGCTCGACGTAGGCGAGCGCCCGGAAGCCGTCGAGCTTCAACTCGAACAGCCAGTCGCGATGGTCGAAGGGGTCGCGGCGTCGCTGGAGGGGCAGCGCCGTGAAGTTCGGCAGAGCACAAGGCACCGCCGGGCAGTATACGGGCCAGCGCGCCGGGCGGGTCAAGGCAGCATCCGCTCGACATCGGGTTGCGTCGAGATCGACCTCGGCGGTGAGGATGGGTCGCCGCCAGGACGTTAGCACCCTTTGCGACCGTCGCTCCCCCTACCCGTCTGCTTTTGGGTCTATGGACCCGTTAAGCGAACGTGAGCGGATGCCGGCGGACGTAAAACCCTGGAAAATCCAGCCCTCGCGGGCGTCGCCATCGGGTTCAAGTCCCCCTCCTCGCACTTTTCTAGCTTCGCGCCGCCGCGTCGTCCTCCGCGTCCTCAGTCGATCCCTGATCCACGCAACCCCGGACATCTCTACTTGGGGCAAAGGCGGACATCTCTACTTTGTGTTGACACGGCACCGCGCGCTCTGTGCCCGTTTCGACGGCCGCTGTCGGGGACTTGCCTTGAGCCGCGGGTCTGGGGCTAATTGCCCGCATGGCAAAGCCCGCCGTCGAGTTCTGGTTCGATTTCGGCTCCAGCTACGCCTACTTCGCCTCGCTCGAGGTCGAGGCGTTGATGGAGAAGCATGGCCGGACGGTCGCCTGGCGGCCGTTCATGCTGGGCGCCGCCTTTGAGGTCACCGGCGCGCGCGGGCTGTCGCGCACGCCAATGAAACGCGAATACGCCGGCCACGACTGGCGCCGGATCGCCCGGCTGCGCGGCGTGACCTACAATCCGTCGCCGACCCATCCGCCCATCGCGCTGCCCACCATGCGCGCCTTCTACGCGCTGGAGCGGTCTGATCCGGCCGCCGCCGTCCGGTTCGCCAAGGCCGCCTTCCAGGCCGCCTATGTGGACGGCCGCGATGTGGGCGACCTGGGCGTGGTGCTGGAACTCTCGGGCCTCGCCGCCGAGGCGGTGGGCGATCCTGAGATCAAGGCCCTGGCCAAGGCGCGTTCCGAAGAGGCGATCAGCCGCGGCGTCTTCGGCTCGCCCTGGTTCTTCGTCGACGATGAGCCCTTCTGGGGCTGGGATCGCCTGCCGATGATCGACGACTGGCTGACGCGCGGTGGCTGGTAGGGCGATCGTCGCCAAGGTAAATCGCTGTAAAGCCAAGCTGGAGACACTCCACTAGGCGGTCACGCGGCTCGCATCCGCATGACCGCGCGTGCGGCGACTGCGCCTGCGCCGCAGCAACGTGAGCCACGTGGCGACTAGCGGTCCCAAGACCATCACGCCGATCGCCCAAGCGCCGCCGTCGGCGAGGATCGATGAATGCACCGACCGCAGCGCGAACGCGAGCAGCAGCCCCACAGCGATGCCGGCAAGCGGCAGCTCCCGGGCGACCAGCCGCTGCCGTCCCGCGACGATCGCGGCGAACGGAACGAGCGAGGTTTGGTCGAGGTAGGCGGCGAAGTGCTCCCCGAGCTCGCGCCGCAGCTTCCCGTCCTGATGCCTGGCGCCCGCGATCGAGTAGATCGCAAGCCCGCCGAACGCGACCGCGCCGACCATGCGCGAGGCGAGCAGCACGTGGCCGATGCCGAGCAGCGCCGTGCCGACGAAGAACGGGTGGCGCGTGACGCGCTCCAGGCCGTACGGCTCCTTCACGCCGCCCGGAATGAACAACGCGAGCATCGAGGCGGGCGGCGATTGGAGCGCCGCGATCGTCAGCACGACGCCGGTCGTGATCGTGACGATGCCGATCGCCCCTACGGGCGTGAAGCGGCCGAGATCCGGGCCGGCGGCGCCGGCGTGCTGATGCAGCGAGAGGACGTGGAGGAGCAGGCCGAACGTCACGATCGCGACGAAAGAGAACAGGTAGGAAAAGCTCGACGGCCCGAGCCGGGCGACGAGCGCCGGCCGCACGCGGCGGCTCGCCAGGCCGATGTGGGTGGCGGCGAACAGGAGCCAGCACAGCGCGATCAGGATCGAAGGTTCCATGGAAGCACCTCCTAGGACAGGCAGGGTCGATCGGCCGGCCGGCGGCCCGACCCACCGGATGGCCCGAACGTTACGAGCGTTTAGAATATTTCGTACGTTCTGTCAAGACGCGGCAGCGGCGCATGCCGGGCTGCCCGCGCCGCACCATCTACTTCGAGGGCGGCGCCGCATTCGAGTACCACAAGGATCCGACGGCGACCGCGTCCAGCCGCAGCCCGCAGGGCTGGTCGACGCTGGGCGACGTCGGCTACCTCGACGCCGACGGCTACCTTCACCTGACCGACCGCAAGGCCCAGATGATCATCAGCGGCGGCGTGAAGATCTACCCGCAGGAGTGCGAGAGCCTGCTGGCGATGCACCCCAAGGTGGCCGACTGCGCGGTGATCGGCGTGCCCAACGACGACTTCGGTGAGGAGGTGAAGGCCGTCGTGCAGCCCGTCGACATGGCGGAGGCCGGCCCCGCGCTGGCGGAGGAGCTGATGGCGTTCTGCCGGGCCAACCTGTCCCACGTGAAGTGCCCGCGCTCCATCGACTTCGAGGCCGAGTACGGTGTTCGATTGCCTGCCATGAGGTGATCGCGGAGGAGGCACTCCTCCACGACACCGATCAGGTCGGCCTCCAGAACCTCTTGCCGGCACTGCGCGCAGGGGCCCGATGGCCTGTGTGGTGAGAACGCGGATACCCGCTTTGAGTCTCCGTCTGTCCCCTATTTCCAGGATGTAGGTCATGACTCGTCTGGGTCACCCATAACGGGTTGGCCGATGGGCAATTCGCGCTTGCCCTGTTAGCCTGATGCGTCAACGGGGAAAAAGACGCAGATCACGGCTCCGCCGGCCCGCGGGGATGCGGGATTGGGTCTAGCGGTCATCAAACCTTGCCTCTGGAACCATTTAAGAGCGACCGCGCGCGGAGGGAAACACTCCGGGTTTGTCGAATGCCGCCCCGAGGGGAAGGAGAACCCATCATGCGATACCTCGTCATCGTATTCTCGGCCGCAGCCGTCTTGGCAAGCCACGCTGCGTTCGCCGTCAGCGACGGCCAGTATCTGCCCGCCAACCAAAATTGCACGGGCAACGCCGACAATTCGAACGCAGGTAACCGCACCGAAGCTGGTTGCCACAACATGATCGTGTTCGTGGCCGACGGCACCGGGCATCAGTATGCAGGGTGGGGATTGGACCAGACGCCCGACGGAACGGTGGTGCACAGCGGTGAGGTCTGGCTCGACCCGGGCGCGGGATCTCGCTACACGTGGAACTTCGATCTGACCGCCGGCTCCGTCGATCAGATGCCGACCGTGACGGCGAGCACGCCGGGTGACCCGACGACCGGAGTGGCTGTGTACTTCGGCGCCGACGACAACCTCGACAGCGGCGAGCACGACTCGTCCAACCAGGTGTCCAACGGCCCGAGCGACGGCGGCGGGATACAGGTCAACATCGATCCAGCGGCCGCGAGCGCATGGATCGCCACGCTGCAAGCGGCGGACGCGGCGGGGCTGCTCTCGGCGCCGGCGCCGTTCGCGAACGGCGGCTTCGGCGCCTGCGCAGACGGCTTCTGCATCGCGGTCACCACGCAGCGCCGCGTCGCCTTCCAGGGCGGCTGGACGGACATCTACCGCGACGTCGCGAATTACGAGTGGAGCGACGGCACGCCGATGCGCTGGGACCCGTACAACTGCGCGGGCCCGACGGACAGCCCGCTGTACTGCAGCGACGCGTCCGGCTCGCACAACCTCAAGTACTGGTACAACCTCGACGGCACCGTGTACACGGAACCGGGCATTCAGATCTACGAGGATCCGGACCCGCAGGCATCGCCGGGGATCCTCTCGCTGGTCGGTCTCGATCAGGTGAAGCAGGCGCTCACCGGGAACGGCCAAGACCCGTACCCGCTGCCGGCGTTGTACCTCGGCACGTGCGGCTTGGTGTTCGGCGGCGGAGCGTCGGGCGACCCGACGCGCATCGATGGGACACCGCTGTCGAACAGCGCCGGACAGATCGTGGTCGAGACGGCGTGCAACTAACGCGCACGGGGAACTGCGATGGCCGCCACCACAGCCTCGCTAGAAGGTCAGCTTGTCGAAGTCATTCCACTGAATGGTGACCCCGTCGGCCGACGAATCCCAGTTGGGGATGTTCAGCGTCCGAACCGGTCCGCCGCCCCGTGAGATCAGCTGGAAGGAGACCGTTTCATCCGGTGGCGAGCTGGCGGGGATGTAGACATCCGCGCCCTGGATGAACGGCAGCTGGCTCAGGACCGGATCCGGTTCGCTCAGGTCGGTCTGTTTGTCGTCGTTTCTGTCGAAGGCGAAGAACGCGTTGACCTGCTTGCTGATCGGACAGAGGACTTCCGTGCAGACGTTGAGGACGTTGATCAGCAGTTGGTCGTTTTCTGAGCCCTGATCGCCCCACAGCTCCTTGTACCTGATCATGACCGCCGACACGCTGCCCGGGCGATTTCCCGCGTACTCCTCGACCGCGGGCGACGCAAGCAGGCGGAGGGTGTAGTCGCTTCTCACGAACGGCTCGTAGTAGATGTGGAGCGTCGGAAGGCCCGTTTGCACGAGCGCGAACTCGTAGCGCTGGCCCGGCTTGACCGAAACCGGTCCCCACGCGCCTCCGCCGGTCGAGCCGTCGGTGATCGGGAGTGACGCGTCCGGTACGGCGCTCGTCCGTTGCCCGCTGTCGTTTACCTGCCAGATCTGAACAGTTGCGCCCGACAGCCCGCTGTTCTCCGGGAAGTTGAGGGCCTTCCCCGCGATCTCTATCGACCCGCTCTGCGGCACGATGTCGCTTTTCGGCCGGCGGCCGGTCAGGAACTCGTAGTACTGGACGAATGACTCGGCCGAGGTGCAGGTCTGGACGTGGGTCTGGTCCGGGATTGTGACGTTCTCCGCGCCGTCCATGTTCCGGCCCGGCGTGCCCCTGCCAGCCCATACCGCTAGCGTCGGCACACCAGGATTCTTATTTTGGCCGTCAACGTTGATGTAGTGGGCGACGTTCGCCCTCCGCTGGGCGGCCATATTCCCATTCGTGAGGTAGTCGTACATCACCGAGGTGCCGAGCGAGTGCGCGACCACATCCACCTGGGACTTGCCCGTCCGCTGCTCTAGCGCGGCGATCGCATCGTCGATCTGCTGATCGACTTCGCTTTTGTCCGCGACCGCCCGCGTGGAGTTGTAGTCGACCTCGTCGATCCAGCGCTCGGGATAGCCGTTGCTCATGAAGCGCATCTTCTGCGACTCGAACTGAGCGCCCGAGCCTTCGATCCCGTGCACGAAGACGATCGGGTTCTGCCTGAAACTCGACGCGGCATCGGCCGCCGAGGCGCCGGACAATACGAGCACGGCGCCGGCGAGCGCCGACGCGATGAAACGAAACGTCCTCGCTCCAATCAGGCCTACGCACGGCATCGCATCCTCCTTGTACTGAATGGCATACTCCCTACAAAGGGCCGAAGTTGACGTAAGACCTCTCATCCGACGCTGGCCCTCTCCACCGCCCCCCGGGCTACGGAGGCTTTCCGGCAGCGAGCGCCGACGGAGGGCCGGCGGAGAACGCAGTCCGAACACCACAAACTATAATAGAAGAGGGCTAGCCGCATGATACCGCTCCTTCGGCTCGCCTGGGTGGCGACACACCCTGATGGTAAGTAATTGCATCGTTCCCGAGGGATCGTTCTCCGGGCAATCCGCCTCTCTTGGTAGGATTCGGCAATATTCCGATGAGTCGCGCGGCCATTTTGTCGTGAGCCGAAGGAGTTCAATGGCGGGAGGTGAAGCAGTAAGCGGCCCCGCAATCGGTTCAACCCGGTAGCGCGACGCGAAGGCCTTAGGGATCGCCGCCGAGCCGGCGGAGCTCCTCATACACGTGAGTTCAAGGACCAGTTGTGCGGGATTCGGTGACGAGTGAAATGGGGTCTTGTCGAGCGTCGTGGACCGGTGTAGCCGCTGCTGGTGCGCGATCTGGCCGAGCTTCCGTGCGTACCCGCTGCCCGTGGGCGGGTGGTCGAGGGACTGGAGAAACGTCGCCGGCAAGTCACTTGGTCGGCGAGTCGATTCGTGGCCGGGATCGTCCATCTCGCAGTGGCCGCCGGGGTGGCAGCCGGCGCGCTTTTTCCTCCCGCCGTCCTTGCCGCCTGGCCTGGCAACGCACGTGTCCTCATCCTCTCCGCGTACCCGACGGAGGGCGCGAAGCTCCTCGCCGCCGCAGCGCCCGTGACGGAAGTCGGGGTCTTCAACGGCCGGAGGTTCTTCGCCGGGACCATCGCGGGGAAGAACGTCGTCATGGGTTTGACCGGCATCGGTCTCGTGGATGCCGACCAGACGACGCGAGCGGTGCTCGCGTATCTCGAGGACAGCGACGTCCAAGTGAAGGCCATCGTCTTCTCCGGCGTCGCCGGCAGCAGCTACAACATTGGAGACGTCATCGTCCCCGATCACTGGACGGACGACCTGGAGCACTCCGCGCCGCCCTATCCTCCGTACCCCGTGAACATGCTCCTGTATTCGATTGCCCGGCGCCTCGCCGGAAACGTGGCCCTCGACCCGAATCTGTACGTGGAGGACTATGCCTGCACGGGGCTGCGTTCGGAGCTCAGCACGCCGATACGCGTCGAGGATCCCGAGCTCCGGGTAAATCGCGGCGACGAGGGGCACAGCACCGATCCCTACGGGGGTCGAGCGGTTCCCTGCATCACCCCGGGCGGCGATCTTCTCGGGTGTGAGGCGTGTGGCGCGCCGCCGGGGGTGCCGGGCGTCGAGACGTTCATCTCGGACGCCGGCCCCTTCGTGGACCCGAACTTCTTTCTGGAGCTCTTCCAGTCGTTCGCTCCGGGTGAGGGCGGCAGCGCCGTCGTCGAGGACATGGAGACGGCCGCCGTGGCGCGCATCGCGACCGAGAAGGGGATTCCGTTCATCGCCTTCCGCGGCGTGTCGGACGGGAGAGGGGATCCGCTCATGCTTCCACCGATTCCCTATCTCCAGTTCGTCGTCTACCA
>JBKPDZ010000048.1:0-15378 GCA_046728135.1 Gemmatimonadota bacterium
GTCTACGGTCGTGTTCAGCCAATCCCCCGGGAGCCTCAGATCCCGGGTGACCGTTTGTACTGCGTCTCGAAGCGAGTTGGGCAGCGGATCTGGTGGACGAATCTCTCCTGGTTGCTGCTTTGGATTCGGTGTCGCGATCGCGATAACGTCCACATCGCGCGTAAACCGCTCGACCACGCCGAGCAGATTGAGCGCTGTCCCGCCCACCACGACGATGGCGGCGCTTTCGCCACGGCGCTGGAGGATGTAGCAGACGGCGCGGAGAGGCTGGTCAAGCGTAAAGTGCGTGTCCATAATAGACCCTGCAGCAGACTATTATAGACACCCACGCTGAGGACGGCAACAGGGCGCGGCAGCGCCAACCACGCCACCGCGCCCTCCATCCCATCTACGACGTCACGCGGCCGGTCGGCCCTTAGGTTACCCTCGGAACGGATACTCCGGACCTGTAGTAAGACAATTGACATGCGATCCCTAATCGGAGTATGCGCAATCGCGAGTCTCGCGATCGGCTGCAGCGCTGGGGAGCCAACCCAGCAACCTCACAAGACGTTGGCCTTTGAACTCCAGCCCACTAGCACCACAGTCCAAACCTCCCTAGCGCCGGTGAGCGTGCAAATAAGAAGTGGCAGCGTGGTCGATGTGACCGCGCAAGACACCATTGCGCTCACCATTAACGGCGCTGCACCAAGCGTGCTCACGGGCACGACCAGAGTCAAAGCCGTCAGCGGCGTTGCCACCTTCACGGGTCTGGCGGTATCGCAACCCGGACGCGGCTACACACTGGTCGCCACTGCAATTGGGGATTCATCCGCGAGTAGCGCGGCTTTCAATGTCGTGATCCCGCTCGCAATTATCACGGGCGCAGGCAATGTCGCCTGCGCGGCCACCGCAACCGGCACTGCGTACTGCTGGGGCCAGGGCATCTCCCTCGGAAACGGATCGACGATGGATTCCAACGTTCCGGTCAGTGTGTCCGGCGGGTTGCAGCTCAAGGCACTCAGCGGCGGAGGCGGCCACGTATGTGGGCTCACGACTGCCGGCGCCATCTATTGTTGGGGCCACAACGCGACGGGCCAACTCGGCAACGGCACAACGACTCGATCGGACATCCCGGTTCCAGTTTCCGGCGCGCACGTATTCGCAGCGTTGGCCACCGGCGGGACTGTAGGCAGCCACTCGTGCGCAATTGCCACCGATAGCACCGCGTTTTGTTGGGGAGCGAACCGTGGTGGCCAGCTGGGAATCGGGACTGCCGTGGACAGCAGCGACGTTCCTGCCGCGGTCTCTGGGGGATTGAAATTCAGAACGCTGACCGCGGGCGGCGGCTCCCACACTTGCGGGCTCACCGGGGACAGCCTGGCATACTGTTGGGGATTCAACGACGACGGGCGCATTGGCAACGGCACGACACCGCTGAGTAACGTCCCGGTACCGGTCACCGGCGGGCTGCGATTCGCCATGATTACCGCCGGCGGCGCCCATACCTGCGCGCTGAGCTCCACTGGCACTGCCTACTGTTGGGGCAATAACTCAAATGGCCAACTCGGACACGGAGCTGGACCGAACGACAGTGTGCCCACCCCCGTCAGCGGAAGCCTGACCTTCACCACGCTCGCGTCGAGCATCTTTGGAACGTGCGGCATTATTAACACGGGTGCGGTCTACTGCTGGGGCGGGGGCAGCGCGGCTACATCGGGAACCCCTGCTACACTCAACACGCAATTGAGTTTCTCAACCTTAGGCGGTGGCCAATTCCACATGTGCGGGATCGCGTCGAGTGGAGCTGCCTACTGTTGGGGAAATGATGCGGCCGGGCAACTCGGCGACGGGACAAACAATAACAGCCAGGTGCCGGTACTGGTGCTTTCGGTCCCGTAAGGAGCGGCAGGCGTCGTCCTGAGCGCCGCTTGGCGTGATGGATCGTCACCCACCGCGCCTGGCCTTTAGAACCTGCTCGACCCCTATTGGGTCGGCCGCGCCGCAGCGCGCTAGGCGGCCACCCCCAGCTCGCGCGCCACGCGCGCCAGCCGGGCATCGAGCGTCCACAGCCGGATGCGATCGAGCAGCACCGACGCGAGGAGGTGCGCGTCGACCCAGCCAATGCCGCGACCCCACAACCGGCTGCGCTCGATCAGCGCGAGCACTTCGTGATGCTCGGCGACCCGCGGCGATTCCAGGGTGGCGAGGTCGGCCAGCACCTCGGCCCGAGACGTCACGTGCCCCAAGGCGATCTCGCCCAGCACGAACGGGTGTATCACGACCGCGCTCCCTTCGAGGAGCTGGGCCAGCTGGGGATTCCCACGCCGCCAGTGGTCGATCCAGACGGACGTGTCCGCCAGCACCGTCACCGCCGCGCGCGCCCTTGGGAACGCCGTCGCGGGGCTGCACGCGCCCGCGGCATCGTGCTACCCAGCGCCGCCAGCCGCCGCGCCGCCTCCCGGGCGATCAGGGCTTCGAGGCCGGCATGCACGAGCGCCGTCTTCTCGGCGATCCCGGTGATCCGCCGCGCCCGCGCGAGCAGCGCGTCGTCGAGGATGAGGGTAGTACGCATATGCATATGTATGTATGTGTTATATGCGGGTGTCAACGGCTGGTCAAACCACGAGGCGCGATCGATCGTCACCCACCGCGCCTCGCTTTCGGACTTCAACACCGTTCCCCCTCTCCCGCAGGGAGAGGGGGTCAGGGGGTGAGGCCATCAGGCCGCCTTCGGCGTCTGCCCACCACCGGCCCCTGGCTCGCTCTTGGTTTTGAACGGGCCGAGGACGTTGCGGGCTCCACGCCCGTCCCGGCATCCTGCGTCATCGTGGAAATCCCCGCGCCCACGAACGGCAGCCGCTACGGCCAGGCACCCGACCAGCTCGCCGGCCTCGTCGATACCACCCACCTCGGCACGAGCAGCGACCTGAACGGGCCAGTCCAAGTGACCTTCACCGGCGCCGCGTTCTTCGATGGCTATCACCAGAAGACGACGCAAGGGGTCAAGCGCGCGAGCCAGCGCGGCGCATTATCATTGGTGCCGTGGCCCGCGCTTTCAGCTCCATTGTTACGGTGCTCGGCATTCTCGCGGCCGGGTGTGGCGGCGATCCGTACGAACGCTATGCGGCGGCCGTCCGTGACGACGTAGATGGCGTGACGCGAGACGCGTTTCAGATGACTGCGCGGCTCCAGCTCACGGTGGTCCACAACCAGATTCCCGACGACAGCATGACGGTAGCGGCATCCACGGCGACCCGGGCGGCCCGCGACGTGCGCAAACATGCAGTCCATTTCGCCCGGGTCGTTGCGCCGGCCGATCTCGCCGAAGCACACGCCGGGCTGAACGCTGCCCTCACGCGAGTTGCAGACGCTCTGGACTCGCTGGGCGCGGTGTTCCAGCAATGTGCAACCAGATCGCCCTGCCAGGCCCACCTCGACTCGGTGTCGTATCAGTTCCAGTTCGTCGGCGAGGACCTCCACAACGGCAGGCAGTTCGTGCAACGACTGCTGCTGCGCCATGGGGTCATGCTGCGATGAGGGCCCTCGTCATAGCGGCCGTTGTCGTCGCGGCATGTTCGCAGCCTGAGAAGCAGCTCGAGTCCGGCCGACAGTATCGGAGCATCACCTATACCGACACGACGTTCGAGTCGTTCGGACGCACCGACCAGGCCATCACGGGCGTGATCGTTGAGGGCTTGGGCGACTCAGTGCGATTTCGCATCCACACGAACGCGGACGGGCTGGTCCCCGTGCTGGATTTCACGCTGCATCCCGCGTCGAGTCGAGACCAGCGGCCGGTGACCCGGCGGATCGGCATGCCGAAGGGAACCATGCCGGTGCTGGGCACGTCGGTGGCCTTTCTCGAGCAGATCCTGCGGCGCGCGCGCGTTGTCGGCGGCGACAGCGTGAGCATCCCCGTCATGATGGTCGGGGCACAGTCGTCGCTCGACGTGTTTACGGTCATTCGGAACTGGGACGACTCGGTGGTGCTTGTCACTCCCCAAGGCGATCTCACGGCCGCGCTTCACCTCGCCGTCGATTCCGCAGGACACATCAGCGGCGGCGTGATTCCGCTCTCGGGGACCAAGATCCAGAAACTTTAGGGAACCACCATGCCTTCACACGTTGGATCGGCTCCGGTCGTTTCCCTCGCCGAATTCGAGGAAGCCGCACAGCATGTCTCCCGACACGCGTATCACACGCCATTGCTGACCTCGCGGCTGCTGAGTGAGCGCACGGGTTTCGACATTCGACTCAAAGCGGAGATGTTCCAGAAGGGCGGATCGTACAAAGTCCGGGGACCGCTGAACAAGTTCCGTCATCTCACCGCTGACGAGCGGCGGCGCGGCGTGATCTGCTCTTCAGCAGGGAATCACGCGCAGGGCGTCGCCATTGCCGCCGCCGTTTACAAGATGAAGGCGGTCGTGGTGATGGCCAGCAATGCCACCCAGTCCAAGGTGGACGCGACGCGCGCCTATGGTGCCGAGGTCGTGCAACACGGCACAATCTGGGACGAAGCCAACGAGAAGGCCAAACAGCTGTGTGAGGAGCTAGGGGCTACCTACATCCATCCGTTTGACGACCTGCAGCTCATCACGGGCCAGGGAACGCTGGGCCTCGAAGTGTTCCGGGATCTTCCCGCAGTCGATGTCGCGGTGGTACCGATCGGCGGCGGCGGACTGATCTCCGGCGTGTCGATGGCGCTGAAAGCGTCGAACCCAAAGATCAAGATCATTGGCGTGGAATCGTCCGATGGTCCAGCGATGCAACAGAGCGTTGCAGCCGGCCGCGTCATCACGCTCGAGAAGATCGACTGCATCATCGACGGCCTTCGGGTAAAGCGCGTGGGCGAGCACACGTTTTCTGTAGTACAGCGTTTTGTGGACGACATCGTCACGCTCCCTGACCGCGAGATCTTCGATGCCATGATCTGGATCATGTCGCATTGCAAACTGGTGGTCGAGGGTGCCGCGGCTGCACCGGTCGCGGCGCTGTTGCATGGATTGATCAAAGCTCCCGCTGGATCAAAGGTTGTGGCTGTGCTCAGCGGCGGGAATGTGAATCTTGATCAGATCAGGAATCTGAAGTGGAACTGAGAGACTAGGGACCCGGCCACAGCAGCCGGCGTTTACTTACGCGAACGCCACAGCGTAAAGAACACTCGCCCAAGCTCCCGCGTGCCGATCACGAACGGCCAAGCGGCATACACGTAACCACGCACCGTCCCAGTGTATTGGAACGGCGTGTCGTAGATTCTCAGCACCGCGCCGACTGGTTGAGCAAAGAAGAAGGCCAGCACCGCGATGATCGCCCAGATCAGGAGCGTGAGGACGACCTCGAATTGCCAGCGCCGGGAGCCGGCGGTTTCGCTCGACAGCCCGACGGCGGACAGTACGTACAACGGTGCTGCGAACGCGGACCAAGCGAGAAAGGGCGTGTCCAAGAACGGCCCAGGCCCGTCGCCGACTAACACAATCCACCACCACACGAGCAGTCCCCAGAGCAACGCAAATCCCAATCGCTTGATCGCCGCAAGCGCCACGAATCCCAGCACGAAGCACACCGCTCCGATCGCCGGCAACGCGAGCCACGGTTGGCTGTCCGGCGCGTAACCCCTGTGCCGAGACCGCACGACGACTGGTATCAAGAGGATCAGCACTAGGGCGGCGTAAATCGCTGCGAGACGCACGGCCGCGAGCAGAATGCGAGCCCAGCGTGGCCGGATGCCTGGTTCCAACAGGGGAGTATTCGAAGACTTCATATGAGCTGCAGAATCTATTTACTACAACAAGGCGCCGCAGGTGTCGTTCTACCAACAGCACGCCGCAAATGCGCCCCTCCCTGCCGCAAAAACGCCCTAACCAAGACCTCCAGACAGCTGCAGCATCAGTAGTGCAAGTGATAGCAACTAACCAATGCGTTGCCTCTACGTTATCGCTCGATCCGACCTTCCTCCGATCCATCGACCGGCACTCCATGTCACGACCACCGCTGTAACCAGCCGGCACTTTCACTCGAGGCACAAGGAGGGGTCATGTCACGCGCGCACCTGCTCATCCTACTCACCACCGCCGCTCTCGGCGTGGTGCTTGCCGTCGCAGGCTCAACCCCCGCAAGCCCTCTGGTCTACATCCGCGAGTGTCCAGAACCCCACGACTCGGAGGCGAAGGGGCTCAACCAGCTCGACCAACTCACGAACCGCACGGATCGCATACCGGAGTACAATGACTGTCAGCGGTTCATCGTAAACGGAAAGTTCGATTCGTTATACGCCATTTACGCGACCCATCCGCGTACGGTATTGGTCAGCCCGAACGTCGGTGTGCTCGTGGCGATCATACGAAGCTTTGAGGGGACGTACGGTCAATTGGGCATCCGACCGGGCTACAGCTGCGTCTACTTGTCCGGCGATCGCACCCGCGCGAAGGTCGTCAGCACAACCGATAGCACGGCAGACAGGTGCTGCCCCTTCACGGACTTCGAGCGGCTCGGCGGCACGCTGCTGGAATCCCGCGCGAGGAGAACGTCTGGCTTCGAGACGGACAGCGACTACCCGCAGGTCGCTCGCTGGGACTTGGACCCCGTCAATCGAGTTCAGTACATGGGCGTGAAGTGCGAAGCCGCTTGGTGCGAGATCGGCCCAAAGGGATTCCAATCGTCCCCCTCCTGGACGCCTGATCCCAGTCTTCCGGTGCGGATGCGACGCAACATCGCCATCAAGGCATGGTACGACGAGCAGCTTGTCGCCGACGCTCCCGCGAGCCCCGGTGGCTTCCCGCTCGTGAGCGGTGTGCGAGGCACGATCTTCCCCGCAGAATCGTTGGCAGACTACACTGACGCGACGTGGAAGGGTCATTGGCGCGTGGTGGCGTACATCGCGCTTGCGCGTCCAATCGGGAAGTATCTCTCGAAGATGAATCTCGCCGGAACGCCATGGGCCCAGCCCGGCAAGCCGCTCCATCCCGACAGCCTTAACCGCGTCGAGATCTGTGTTGGCTTGTCCAGCGAGTGCGAGGTCCCCCCGTCCGTGAGCTCGTCGTGCCCGACGGTGGCATACGACACCTCGTCTACGAACTGGGGCTGGGCGAGAATCACGCGAGCGGGCACGACAATCGCGAAGATCATGTGCCTCCGCAGGTGGTCCAACGCCGGCATTGCGGCCTTCTTGCCCGGCGCCTCACGCTGGCGTTGGGTCAGTACCGACGAAACGTCTTGGACGAAATGCTCGGCGGGGTGCTGCGAAGTGCACTAGTTGAGCTGAGACCGCAGGATGGCAAACGGCCGCGACCACAACGCGGCCGTTTCGCTGTCCCCCAACAGCCGCGCGAGCTTCACACGCAGCGCCATGGCGCGGATGAGACAACCCACTCGGGTCGGATCGGTCAACGATTGCGGCGGCGTATTGGCGAGCGCAGCGAGGGTGGGATCGAGCCAACCGGCCGCTTTGCGCGCATCCCCGAGCGCTGCCCAGAGCGACGCCTCAGGATACAAGACATCGAGCGTCCGATCCTCCGCCGCGTTCGAGAGACGAGCAGAGGCGGCGGCCCCGAGAATGCGGCGCACGGCCGTCGTATCACCTCTGAGCAGTGCGGCCTGCGCATCCACCAGGTCATAGCCCTCCCCCGCAAGGCGGCGCAGCACCGGCATCGGATGATCCGGGAATGCAATGGTAGCGGGTCTCGCGAGCCAGTCCATTCGGGCGCGTTGTTGTTCGGGATCCCCCAGTGAATTGATCCCCGCCGCCACCTGCGGTTCCAAAGCGTCGAGGCTGTCGGCCGGACCGCCAAGCGCCGCGAACACGGCGAAAGCGGAGGCGGACCGTGCGATCAGCGGCGGCAGCGACCACTGTCCAGTCACGGCAGCCCGACGCGCTAATGCAGCCGCGAGCCCGCTCCTGCCGGTCAGGACGGCGAGTCCGGCGAATAGCAGCGGGTCGGGCCCGCTCGCAGCGGGATAGGACGCAAGCAGCGAATCCGCCAGCGCCTTCGCGGCGCTCACGCCCTCCAGGTCCGCCGGCAGCGCGAACTTGAGCTGCATCCACACCTCGGCGCCGGCAATTCGTTGGCGCTCGGCCGGATCGTCGGCCAACGACCGAGCACGCCGCAACGTGTCGAGCGCCGCAGGATCATGCAGCAACTCGAGCGCGACGGCGAGAGCCGCGACCGCTTGCGCACTCCGCGGGTAGGCCGTCACCCACGTGGTCGTGAGATCATGAAAGAATTGCCTCTGGTGTCGGATCGCTGCGGCGCCATGGCGAGGTGCGGCGCGCGGGTCACCGTCCCAGACCCAGCCTGCGGGAAACGGCACCACCACCAATGAATCCCCCTCCCACGACGCGCGTCCGAGATAGCGGGCGGTGTCGGGCGGCTGACCGAACCCCTCCAGCAAGTCATTCGGTCCAGTGAGCAGCAGGCGGCGTACCGCTTGGAAGGCGTCGTCGCTCATCGATGAATGCAGCGCCGGCAACAGTTGGAACGCACGCTGATATGCCGTGAGCGCCCGTGCGTAGCTGCTGCGGAATCGCCAACCCGATTGTGTCGCACGGTCGCGCACAACCACACGGTCGCGATTGAGGCACGTTGCCAGTCCATACCATGCCGCAAAATCGTAGACGTGATCGTGGGCGAGCTTGTCCCAAACACCGCACGCAGCTACCGACTTCCCTTGCCCGAACGCCGTCAACGCATCGAGCAGCTGTTGATCGCGGTTGTCGAGTCGCTGGCGCCCCACCCCGACCCGAGCAATCGGCGAGCTCCACGCTGCCGGGGCGTTCCCCGACCAGAAACGCACTTGCGCGAGCCACAGCAACGCGTTCACGAATTCCGGATCGCGCTCAGTCGCTTGACGAAATGCGCTGTCCGCAGATTCCAACGCCCAGCGTTGTACGGCGTCCAGGCCGCGCGCGAACGCCGCGCGGGCTGCCACTGATCGCGTTGCGACACGCCCACCAGTTGCAGCGCGTACGCTGTCGTCGAACAAGAGCTGATCGGCGAGTCGGGCGAATACCTCGTCCGCATTGGTGAGTGTCGGGGCGAGATTGACCGCTCGCTCTCGCAACAGGGAGTCCCCGCGCGTGTCGTACAGCGCCGCTCGCACGCGCAGCGAATCCCCTACGCGCGACGCACCGCCGGTTACGAACCGGGCCGCGAGTGCCCGCCGAGCCGCCGCAGCTGGACGCAGCGCCGCCTGCGAGTCCGGTGTCGCCACGACCGTGATGCCCCACTGGCCGAGTTGGTCTTCCAACAAGCGACCCGCGTCGATCGAGGCGTCGACACCAGTTCCATAGTCCCAGCGGGACAGGAGTAACACTCGCTCGGGTTTGAGCGATGGTCGCCGAAACACCGCGACGCCAACCGCCACGAGCCCGATCGCCGCCACAGTTGTAAACGTGACAATTCGCCGAAGGGGCCACATGCCTCTCCGTTGCTCCGGTGGGTGCACCGGATTCGTGCGCGTCGGCGTCAACGGGCCTGCACCTTCGAGCATGAGCGCCTCGGCAAAATCGGCCGCCGTCGCGAAGCGGTCCTCGCGCTTCTTCGCGAGCGCCGTTGCCACGACGAGCTCCAATCGCTCCGGCACTTCCGGCTTGATGCCCCGCATCGGCGGCACCGGTTCGACCAAATGACGGTTGAGGATGGTCTGAACATCCGGTCCGTCGAACGGCCGCTGGCCCGTGAGCATCTCGAACAGCACGCACCCCAGGCTATAGATGTCGCTCCGCGCGTCGAGATCCTCGCGACCCATGATCTGCTCAGGACTCATGTATGCCGGTGTCCCAATTGCGACACCGGTACTGGTCACGGCCTTTCGATCCGTAACGGCCATGGCTTTCGCGATTCCAAAGTCGGTCACCCAGGTGTGACCGTCCTCGATCATGATGTTTCCAGGCTTGATGTCGCGATGAATCACGCCATGCCGATGGGCGTACGCGAGCGCGCCGGCCACTTGGCGCGCGATGCGCAACGCCTCGACGATGGGGAGCGGCCCGCGCGCGATCATGGCGCTCAACACCTCTCCCTCGATGTACCGCATGACGTAGAACGGCCGACGCTGCTTGCCGCGTGTGCGGCCGGACTCGATCAGCGTGACGATGTGCGGGTGATTCAGCGTGGCGGTGGTCTGGATCTCGCCCAGGAACCGCTCGCTCGGCACCGCGAGGGCGAATTCCGGGGACAGAACTTTGATCGCGACGAGCTTCTGCTCGAACTTGAGGTCGCGCGCGAGATATACCGTGGCCGTAGCGCCGTGACCGAGCTCGCGCTCGATCGCGTAGCGATTCCCGAAGTCTTCGGGTGGCAATGGGGTAACCCCTGGCATCGTCCGTGGACCCCCAGCAGCACGCTACGCTACAGCCTGGGGAAAAGCCCAGCAAGCGAAACCACATGGCAGCGTTATTTTCGGCCGGCCCATGTCGTTGCGACCGCTCGAGCTGCTCTGCTTCGGTCCACCCCGCGCCGCCCTCGTTGGACGCAAGACGCCCCGCGAGCTGCGCTGGCAAAAGCATGTTGCGCTCTTGACCTACCTCGCGCTCTCCCCGAGTCGTAGTCGGACGCGGGACCATCTCCTCGGCTTGTTGTGGCCCGAGCAGCCGGAGCGTGGTGCTCGCAAAGCCCTCAACACCGCCGTCAACCGGCTCCGCGTCGCGCTCGGCGAAGAACGTCTCCGATCCGACGGCGATACCCTCACGATCACCGAACCACGGCTCGACGTCGATGCGCTGCGATTTCTGGCGCAGGCCGACCGGTCGCCCGAAACCGCGGTGAAACTACTGCGCGGGGATTTTTTGGAGGGCTTCCACGTCAAGAACGCGCCCGACTTCGAAGACTGGATGATGCGCGAGCGGCAGCGCTATCACGCCGTGGCGGTAGCGACGCTCGTCGCCGCGGGCGAACGGTGCGTGGCCACGGACTTCGCCAGAGCGGCCGAGCACGCTCGGCACGCGCTGGCGATTGCACCGCGCAGCGAGCCCGCCGTGAGCCTCTTGATGCGCGCCGCGGCTCTGGCAGGAGACTCGGCGACAGCGATCGGGGCCTATCGTCAATTTGCCGAGCGTCTGCGCGACGAGGTCGGCGAGCCACCTAGCCGCGCGCTGGCGGCGCTCGCGGAACGGATTCGCACCGAGACGTGGCGACCACCAGGAAGCACCCCGGCGCTGTCACTCCCGCTCGTGGGACGCGAGGCACTCCATCGCACTGTGTTTGAGTTCGTCACGCAGGCGCGATCCGGGCCGCGCGCCCTGGTGATCATCAGCCCGCCGGGCATGGGCCGAACTCGGCTCCTTGCGGAGTGCACGCAGCGACTCGCGCTCGACGGCGTGCAGGTGTTGCAAATCCGTCCCGTGAAAAATGACCAGGACGCGCGCTGGAGCGCGTTGCGTTTGCTCATGAGCTCCGGAATCGCTTCGCGCCCGGGGGCCGCGGGCGCCCGCCCCGATGCGCTCGCGGCGCTCGCGGGTTTGGTGCCGGATCTTGCCGAGCGATTTGCCCCGCGCGAAGCCAAGGACGTGGCGGACATGGCATCCGCCGTGGCCAGCGTCTTGGGAGCGGTCGCCGACGAGCGTCCACTCGCCTTATCGATCGACGACGCCCACTGGGCCGATGGCACGTCCATCGCGGCCCTCAGCGCGGCCTTGGGACAGCTCAAACACAAGCCCGTAATGCTGTTACTCACCGTCGCCGAAGGGGTGAGTGACCCGCCGCCGGAGCTGCGGCAACTGGAGCGTGACGTGGGCCGTGATATTGCCGGCCTGATCGTGCGCCTCGCTCCACTCGCCGACGACGACCTGCGAAAGCTCGTCGCGGCACTCGCACCCTGGTGTCGCGGGAAAGCCCAGCGCGAGCGACTCGGTCGTCGACTGATTTACGAGAGTGGCGGTAACCCATTTTTCGCGGTCACGCTGCTGGGCGCGCTCGCCAAACCGAGCAACTTCCAAAAGGACATGGCGGCGTGGCCGCCGCGAGGCGGGACGATCGACGCCCCCTTGCCCTTCTCGGTGCCCGCGGTGGCCCGCCATGCCGTTGGAGTGCGACTCGGGGAATTGACGGCGAACGAGATGCGCGTGTTGTGCGCCGCCGCCGTCTTAGGCCAAGCGCTGAACCTCGATTTGATCGCCGAAGTGGCGGAGCTCACGCGCCACGAGGTGGAGCGAGCACTGCCCTCGTGCGAGCGCCGCCACCTGATTCTGTTCGACGGCCGGCGCTACACGTTCGCGGCGTCGTTGATTGCGCAAGTCGTCCGCGCGGAATGCACGACAGCCGGCGAGCGGCGCAGGTTGGAGCGCCGGGCAATCGACGCCCTCGCGAGCCTTCAAGACCTGGAGAGCCGCGCGCTGCGCGTCGAGCTGCTCGCGCGGGCAGCGCCAGATCAGGCGGCGCTCGATCTCGCCATGGCCGTCGTGCAGGACGCGCGCAAGATAGGCGCGCTACGTCTGGGCGCTCGCGCGCTCGCCGCCGCAACCCAAATCCAACAGAAGGCGAAGCTCCCGCCTCCAGCGTAACCGCGCGGCCGCCGTACGTAACCGCTGCGTTACCGCTCGCAACGTCGTTCCCCGCTCGGCACAAGCCTCGGGGAGCGACTTATGACGGACGTCCTCTTGCAGTTGATGGAACCGAACGCGCCACCCTTGCCCCGCACGATCGTCGCGGCAATTCAGCAAGCAGGTGGCTCGATCGGATCGAGCGCAAAAGTCGCGCATCGCTATGGTCTGGCCAACCGCTTCAAGCTGGCGAGAATGCTCAAGCGGGCCGGTCTGCCGCCGCTGCATCGCGTCGCCGAGTTCGTCTTGGTGGAGTCGTGGTTGCGGCGAGCGGAGGACGATGGCGTCTCGCTCTGTCATATGGCCTTTCAGTCAGGCCGGTACCCCAGCACCTGCTATCGATTAGTCAAGGACCTGACCGGTTTGACGTGGGGTGAGCTCCGCGCGCGCGGCCTTCGCTGGTTCCAACACGAGTTCCTCAAGCAGTTGGCGCGATGATGAACAGCAACGGCTCCATCACGGAGCCGTTGCGTTCATCTGTCCAGCCGTCTGCGACAACTCACACCATCAACGTATGACGCGGACCACCGGCTTCACCACGCGAGTGGGCCGCGGGATGCGAAGGTAGGGCTTCACCGCGTCGTTGTCGGCCAGCACGACGGCATCCAGCGTGCAGGCATCGAGCAGTGCTTGCGTCTTTACGCCGGCCCTCCTGCACGTCGCTCGCGCCCGCGCGTACTGCGTTTGCGTGAGTTGGCGCGCATAGAACACGGTATCGGGGATGCCGACCTTGATCGTGATGTTCTGGGTGAACAATGAGTCGAAACCCTGAGCACGCCAGCCGTCGGCGTAACCGTGATAGAGATCCGTGAAGGACACCGGCTCCTTCAACACGGTTCCGTTGGCCATCACGAGCTGATTGGCACTCGCCCCTGGACGCCCGAGTAGCCCCACCGCCTGGACCGCGGGCGTGTGACCCAAGCCAACCGTGATGTTGATCCAGCTGCTGTTCAGGTCGGCGCGCACGCTGTTGCCGCTCGCGCTGGTGACGATGTACGAATTGCCCTGCCGGAACACCTGAACACTGTCAGTCAGAAAAATGGTCTGGCCGTCGGGCAAGTTCTGCGCTTGGCCGTCGATGATGAGCCGGGTGGGTTCGATATAGATCACGACGTGACTGTGTCCCATCTGCGTCGCCACGCCTTTGTTCACGGACGTGTTCGGCCACGTCGGCGCGCCGGACGCTTGCAGCGCGTGCACGGCAAAATCGGGCCCGTCCTGCACGAGCACGAAGTCACCTGATGCCTGGAAGTCGTACATCAGGCCATCGAACGTCTTCAGGTGAGTATCGCCGTAGCTATCGGCGCCCGCGCATGAGGCCGCCGTCCCGCCGGCAGCGTTGCTCTCCGTGAACACGATCGAGGGCCAGAGCACGTCAGGGAACGTGGTCGGCGCACCGACGAGCGTGAGATTATTCGTTTCGCCGGTGAAGCCCTGCAGGCTGCATGTGGCGTCCAGCGCCGGTGTCCCGCTGTTCACCGCGGTGCGAACGACAATGGTGGATCCGGTGTTGAACGTCGCCCCCGAGCCGTTGCCGTCCCCAAACACGTTGTACTCGGAGATGCGCCAGCCATTCGTCAGGTCCGGGAAATTGTTGTCGCCGGTCGCCGTGTAGACGTTTGCGCCGATCGCGAGGGTAACGAAGTCATCGGTGCCGTTGACGCCCGACACCGCACCATCGAGCACCATTTGGCCGAGCGCCGCGATCGACTGGGCGGGCAGCGTCGTGCCATTGACGCTGTTGGTATAGCAGTGCCCCCCGTAGGCCCACCAACCAGCCGGGCACGTCGGACCGTAGTTCAGCATCCAGTACTGAATGAACACGCCACCGTACAATGACGAATAGATGAACTGCTCCCACCCCTGGCACGCGGCGGGATTGACGGCGCCACTGCAGCTCGAGGTCGAGAAGAAATTGGTGTTCAGCTGCAGCGAGAACATGTTGGCCGTGCCGTTGTCGTTCTCGCTCGTCACGCCATTGACGCTATCGAACGACCCTTCTGCCTGCGTCGTGTTATTCGTGACTTCGCCCGAGTAGTCGACGCCGTTGCCGACGGTTTGCGGACGCACGCCGCTCCGCGGCGGATAGGGCCGGTTCGGTGGCGTCTTGCATGTGACCTCCCGCCACTTCTTGCTGGGGTATGTGGCCGCGAAACACCCCTTCTTGGGACGCTGCGACCTCGCCATCAGTCTCCGCCAATTCTGCCGCTGTTGCACGTAGAGGCGCCGCTTCGCCCGCGCGGTCGTGTCCTGCTGTACCGCCGTCATGGTCCGCAATTCGACTGCGGTCGCTTTGACCGGACTCATCAGGACGACACTCAAGGCAAGCGCCAAGCCGAGCACTGCACGCATCTGGTCCTCCCTCTCCGACCCGAGAAAATGTTGGTTGCGATGCTTCGCCGGATGGGCAGGATGCGAGAGAGTAAATGGCGGCGCTATCACAGCATGAGCGGCTCTCTCGTCAGCGCTCATGTCGTTATAGCGCGTGACGCCGGCACCAATTCCTTTCACTCTTCACCATTCTCCAGGGGGAGTCATGGCAGAACCCAAGAGCATCGCGCTGCAGGATCTCGCGCAGTCGGTAACGGGTGGCGTGCTCCGTGCACTCGCGGCGCAAAGCGAGTTCCGCGTGTTTCTCGGCAAGGGCGGAGGCGGGTTGATCGTCCAGCCCATTGTCACCGCCGGCGGCATCCTCTTCTTCGGCGAGGCCGGACGGTTCGCCGGGGGGAGTCTGCAAGGGCTCTCAACGCAGCGCATCGAGGGGTGAGGGCGTGCCGAAGTCAGGACCCTCGGGGCCGCCACTCTGTCCCAGTGCGCCGCCTGAATGGCGGGGAGCTGTGGTCTTTGGGGTCGTCCAGGGC
>JBKPDZ010000049.1:0-9304 GCA_046728135.1 Gemmatimonadota bacterium
CGCCCCCCCCGCGCGCGCGCCCGCGGCGCCGCCCCCCCCCCCCGCCGGCGCGGGGGGGGCGGGGGCGGCGGCCGGGGGCGGTGGTCAAGGCGGAGGCTTCCGGCGAAACCAGGGAGAACCGACCAGCTATATCGTGTTCACGCTGAAGAACGGGAAGCCGACGCCCGTCCAGATTCGGACGGGGCTGACCGATCTCGATTACGTCGAGGTCCTCAGCGGACTAACCGAGCAGGATACGGTGCTCGTACTGCCGAGCGCGTCGTTGCTCAATTCGCAGCGCGACATGCAGCAACGGATGCGGAACATCGGTGGCCTGCCGGGCGTGCAGCAGCAGCAGCCCGCGACGCCGCCGCGGCCGCAGGCGGCACCGGCGAGGCCGTAGCATGCTGCTCGGCGAAATCTTCCAGGTCGCGCTCCAGGCGATCCGCGCCAACAAGCTGCGGTCGTTCCTCACCATGCTGGGGATCATCATCGGTGTGGGCGCGGTGATCACGATGGTCGCGCTCGGCAGCGGCGCGCAGAAAGCCGTGCAGGAGCGCATCCAGGCGCTCGGCCCGACGCTGTTGTCGCTGTACCCGGGGCAATCCTTCCGCGGCGGCATCGCGATCGACTTCGGATCGCGGGTCAGCCTCACGGTCGACGACGCGAACGCGCTCGCCAGCAGTGCCCGCTACATCAAGGCGGTCGTCCCCGAGTTGACGCGCAACCTGCAGATCAAGCGCGGCGGGCAGAATGCGAACGTGAACATCGTCGGCACGACGCCGAATTACGTCGCCACGAAGAACTACACGCTGACCGCGGGGCGGATGTTCACCGCCGGCGAAGACGAGGGCCGCCGCCGGCTGGCCGTCCTCGGTTCGGCCGTGCCCGACATGTTCAGCGCGAACCCCGCGGCCATGATCGGCCAGGAGATCCAAATCCGGGGCATCCCGTTCGAGATCATCGGCGTGCTGTCGTCCAAGGGCTCGGCGATGGGGTTCGGGAATCCGGACGAGCAGGTGTTGATCCCGCTCCAAACCGCGCGCTACCGCATCATGGGGACCGACCGGCTGCGCACCATCACGGTGGACGCGGCGAACGTGTCGCAGATGACGCTCACCATGATCGAGATCGAGCGCGTGCTGCGCCGCGAGCACAAGATCCGGCCCGGCGGGGAGAACGATTTCCAGATTCGGAATCAGTCCGACATTCTCGCCACATTCCAGCAGACGACGCAGACGTTCACCTATCTCCTCGCGGGCATCGCGGCCGTGAGCCTGCTCGTGGGCGGGATCGGCATCATGAACATCATGCTCGTGTCGGTGACGGAGCGGACGCGTGAGATCGGCGTGCGCAAGGCGCTCGGCGCCACAAAATTCAATATCCTCTTCCAATTCCTCGTCGAAGCGCTGGTGTTGTGCCTGGTCGGCGGGATCATCGGCATTCTGTTCGGTGCGCTGGGCGCCATCGCGCTGTCGAAACTCGCACACTGGAATACGTCGATCAATTTCTTCGCGATCCTGGTCGCCTTTGTCTTCAGCGCGATCGTCGGACTGTTTTTCGGCATCTGGCCGGCCCGCCGCGCCGCGAGCCTCGATCCAATTGTCGCGTTACGATACGAATAGACGTGCGGCGTGGGGCGTGCGGCGTTGAGGGGCTGAGCTGACGCTTCGTAGGTGGTTCGAACTCAACCCTGATACGCCGCACGTGCACACGCCGCACGCCGCACGCTTATTTTTGTCTCTATGCTCGCCGCCCTCTTCCTGCTCATGCAGTCCACGGGCCCACAGCAGCAAGTCTACGACGGCCGTCTGCATCAAAGCGACGTCCGTATCCCCCGCATTGACGCTGGTGTGACGCTCGACGGTGTCCTGGACGAGCCAGTGTGGCATCAGGCGGCGCTGCTCAAGGGCTTCACGCAGTATCGGCCCGTAGACAGCCGGCCGGTCGCGGACTCGACGGAGGTCCTCGCCTTTTACGCGCCCGACGCGATTTATTTCGGGATCCGCGCGTTCGAGGGGCACGGTGCGGTCGTCCGCGCGACCCTCGCCGACCGCGACAACATCGGCACCGACGACAACGTCCAGATTCTCCTCGACACCTTCAACGACCGGCGCCGCGCCCTCCTCTTCGCGGTCAACCCACTGGGTGTGCAGCAGGACGGTGTGCGCAGCGAGGGTCTCGCCGGTGCCGCGGGTGGCTCGAACGCCGGATTCCGGTTCGACGGCGTGGTCGATCTCAACCCCGACTACGTCTACCAGTCACGCGGGCACGTCACAGCGTGGGGCTACGAAGTCGAGGTCCGGATCCCCTTCAAGAGCCTCCGCTACCAAAGCGGCGCGACCCAGGACTGGGGCATTCAGATCATTCGTGTTACGCAACACACCGGGTATGAAGACACGTGGACGCCGGTCGTGCGCGCGAGCGCGAGCTTTCTCATTCAGTCGGGGACGCTCAAGTCGCTCACGGGACTGCGCCGCGGCCTGGTCATGGATGTGAGCCCAGAATTCACGTCGCGACTGGATGGCGCACCGGCGTCGCCCTCCGGGTATCAGTACAAGAGCATCGACCCCGAGCTGGGCGTCAACCTGCGCTGGGGCATCACGCAAAACCTGAGCGCCGCCGGCACGGTGAATCCCGACTTCTCGCAGGTGGAGGCGGACGTCGGTCAGGTCACGGTGAACCAGCGGTTCGCGCTGTTCTTCCCCGAAAAGCGGCCGTTCTTCCTGGAGGGCCTCGAGCAGTTCGACACGCCCAACGCGCTCATCTATACGCGCCGGATCACCGCTCCCGTCGGTGGCGCAAAGCTGACCGGCAAAGTCGGCGGCACTGCGGTCGCATATATCGGCGCCGTGGACGACAACGACACCACGCCCAACAGCCCGCACCCACTCGTCAATCTGTTGCGGCTGCGGCGCGACCTGGGGACCAGCTCGACCATCGGACTTGCCTACACGGACCGTGTCGTGGGAAGCGACTGGAACCGCGTCGTGGGCGCCGACGCACGGGTCATCTGGAAAAAGATCTGGTTCTCGACCGCGCAAATCGTCGGCTCGTGGACGAAGGACGTCGCCGGCGCCGCCGCCCGCGCTGGCGCCCTGTGGGACGTGACGCTGTACGACCGTACCGGCTACTCGTACGGCAACCACGCCGAGCTCGTAGGGATCAGCCCCGATTTCGCCGCGCTCAGCGGATTCGTGAATCGCGTAAACGTCGTCCAAGGCCGCTTCGCGAATCGCTTCACCCTGTATGGGAAGCCCGGTGCGCTGCTCGAGAACGCCACCACGTTCCTCCTGGTCCAGCCGACGTGGCGCTATCGCGACTTTTTCAATCTCGGCAGCACACTCGAAGGCAGCATCAATGACAACCTGATTCTCACCTTCCGTGGCGGCTGGAACGTCACCACGTATTTGGCCAATGATCAGCAGCGTTTCGACTCACCCGATTACAGCGGCTACCAGGTCAATTCGAGCGGTGTGCTGCGGCCCTTCGCGATCCCGCATGGGCTGTACAACCTGTGGAGCGGCATCCTCGCGCTCGCGACGCCGGAGCGGGCCGTGAAGGTCAACGTCAGTATCGGCCGCGCATCAGGGCCCATATTCGCAGAAGCCGCGGAAGGTCGTGCCTGGAACATCTTCCTGGCCGCGACGTGGAAGCCCACCTCGACGCTCCGCTTCGACGCCCAATTCCCGCACCAGGTCATCACGCGCGTGCGGGATGGCAGCTGGTTCTCGACGGCTAACATCCCGCGCCTGAAGGTCGAGTATCAGCTTACGCGCGACATCTTCTTCCGGTACGTGGGGCAGTACACGGCGCAGAAGATCGATGCCCTGCGTGATCCGCGCAGCGGCGACTCGCTCGTCGTCAACGGCACGCCACGGCCCCGCAGCACCACGACGGACTTCCGGAACGACTTCCTGTTCTCCTACAAGCCAACGCCGGGGACCGTGGTGTTCTTCGGCTACGGCGCCTCGCTCACTGAGCCGGATCCCTTCAGCTTCCGTCGCCTGTCGCGGACCGGTGACGGTTTCTTCCTGAAGGCGAGTTACCTGTTCCGCATGTGACCAGCCTCGAGCATCAGCTCCTCGGGGAGCGACTGGCGAAGCAGCGGCACTACGTGCTGGCGAACACGCAGGCCCGCTGGGGTTTTGTGGGATTCGGCATCGTGCTGCTGGCGGCTCTGAAGCTCGCCGGGCTCGCGACGATTTCCTGGTGGTTCATTCTTGGTTTCGCGGCGAGCTTCGCGGGAGCAAACGCCGGCGTGCGCCGGCTCGTGCAGGGCGGCGCGTTCGAGCCGTGGTACGCGCAGCTCAATCTCGTGGTCGGCTGCCTGCTCATCTCGGCCGTGTTGTTCGCGATGGGACCGAACGGTCACATCCTCTACGGCGCATACCTGATCGCCCCGCTCCAGGCGGCGCTATATCTCGAGCGGCGCGAGGCGTGGGGCGCGTTGATCATCAACCTCGCCGCCTTCTCACTCGTCACCGCGCTCACGCAGGTGATGGGGTTTGGCTGGAGCTGGTCGCTCTACATCCAGGAGAGCCTGGTGATGGTGTTCGCATGCGTGGCGCTCGTCCCGCCCCTGGTGCAGATCGTCGACCGCTTGCGGACGGCGCGGGGCGTGCTCGGGGAGATCGAGCGTGGCGACCTGACCCGCCGGATGGAAGCCGACAGCGCCGATGGCGCCACCGACGAGCTCGGATTCCTGAGCGTGAGCGTGAATCGGACGACCGCCGCCATCGCCGAGATCCTGCGCGAGATCGGGCATCAGGGAGACGCGCTCGCGGCCATGGCGCGCAGCCTGGCGATCGCCGCACGCGAGCTGCAGACCGCATCCCAATCGATCTCCAGCACCACCGTACACCTGTCTGAAGGCACGGAGCGCCAGCGCCAGCTCATCAGCTACGGACGGCAAGATTCCGAGGCCGCCTCCGGCCTGGCGACGACGTTGCACTCCCGCGCGCAGCAAGCCGAGCGGCAGATCACGGAGATCGCGCTGCAGGCGCACAAGCGTGGCGAGGAAGTTGCCCGCGCCAGCACGCTCCTGATGAACCTGATGGTGCACATGGACCACGCCGCCGACGTGGCAGGCGCGCTCGACCGCGACTCCCGCGAAATCGGCAAGCTCGTCGACGGCATCACGCGCATCGCCAGCCAGACCGATCTCCTGGCGCTCAACGCGGCGATCGAGGCGGCGCGCGCCGGCCAGCACGGACTCGGCTTCCGGGTCGTCGCCGGTGAGGTGCGCAAGCTCGCCGAGCAAAGCTCGCGGTCGGCGGAGGAAGTGCGGGCGCGCGTGAAGGCAACGCAGGAGCAGATCACCCGCGTCGTGGACGCCATGCAGAAGGGGCGTGAAGCGGCGAAAGGCGTCGGCAGCGTGGCGACCACGGTGCACGGCGCCCTCGATGCGATCTTCGCCGATTTGAACTCGACCGTGCAGTTCGCCACGACGTTCGCGGCCGAAACGGAGAATCAGACCAAGAGCATGCGGGAAGTGCTGCGCCGCATGGAGGAAGTCGCGGCGATCGCGGAAGACGCGGCGAGCGGGGCGCGCCAAACGTCGGCCGCGACCGCGCAGCAGATCGCCTCGCTCAGCGAGCTCACCACCACCTCCCAGCAGCTCTCGGACGCGGCGGCCCGCCTCTTCGAGACGACACGGCGTTTTCGCACGAACGGACTACCAGCCGCGGAGCAGCGGAGCGTCCCCGAAGTCCCAAAGCAGAAAGGCGATCAACCGCGATCGGGGCGGTGACACGCCGTGCGCCGGCACCTCGGCCCCGATCGAGCCGGCGACATGCCCCAGGCGCGATAGGCGAAACCAGAGCTGCGGATACAGCGAGAGCTGATCCGGCCCGTCCTTCGGCACGTCCCAGCCTGCTTCGAGCATTGGCGTGAAGCGGCCGGTGCGCCGCCCCAGCGCCGCGCGATACGACGCGCCGCTCACTCCCTCGGCGTCTTCCCAAGCGCCCACGATCTGGATCTGCAGATCGAAGCGCGCCCGCTCGATCCCGCCGGCGATGTAAGGCTCCACTTCCCACCGATCGCGGCGGCCGAGCGGCGGCGTCACTTCGGCGCCGAGCGTGGCGAGCGCGCGTTGGTCGAGACTGTGCCACACGTTGTATTTGACCGAGGCGGATCCACCCTCGAACGGCCGGTCGAGGGAATCGAACAGGGCGACCACCTCGGCTTCGAACTGAAGCCGCCGGCCGACGCGATGTTCGTAGATCGCCTGCTGCTCGCGCCCGTGCGCCACGAGGACGAGCTCGTTCTCGGGATATGCCTTCTCCACCAGAAACGTCCGCGGGAAATTCAGCTCACCGGGCGGCCAGCCGCGTTCCCGGCACAGCGAGCGCACGTAGCGCACTACCGCGCGAATCTGCTCGGGGGTGGCGCCCTCGCCGTATGCCGGCATGTCGATCGACAGACCGTACGCCGTCCCGCCGCGCGTCACGATGCCGATCCATTGCTCCTCGGTCTCCGGTGTCGATGCTGCGCACGAGGCGAGGTCGGCGGGCGGCACCTCAAGCCGGGTGGACGCCGCGGGCGTGCCGTGCGCATCGGCGCCGTGACAATGGCTGCACCAGGCCGCGTACAGGCTGTCGCCCTGCGCGCTGAGGCTAGAGGCCCACAGCGCGGCGCAGGCGGCGAGCTTCAGTATTTGCCGCACGGCGGACTCCCCCGAGATCAGCGGTTTTGAGTGATCCGTCGCGGACGACGACGCGGCCGTCCACGATCACGTGACGCACGTCGCCCGCGCGCGCGCTGTAGACAATGCGCGAGATGAGATCGGCGTCTTCGGGCTGCGCGTGCGGACCGTCGAGATCGAGCACAACGAGGTCCGCGCACTTGCCGGCCTCGATCGAGCCGATCTCCGATTCGAGCCCGAGTGCGCGTGCTCCACCCACCGTGGCCAGTTCCAAGGCCCGCAGCGCCGGCAATGCGTCCGGTCCGAGCCGCGGCTTTTGAATCAGGGCCGCCAGACGCATCTCCGCAAAGGCGTCGAGACGATTGTTGCATGGCGCGCCATCAGCGCCAATCCCGACGCGGCATCCGGCGGCGAGCATCTCGGGAATCGGCGCAATCCCGCTGCCGAGCTTCAGGTTCGAGCTGGGACAGTGGACGACGTTCGTCCCTTGCCGCGCCAGCCGCTCGATTCCGTGCTTGTCTACCCAGACGCAATGCGCCAGCGCCGCGCGCGGCCCCGAGATGCCGACTGCGTCGAGATACGCGATCTCGTCGTGGCCCGTCTCGCGCCTGACCGTATCCAGCTCAAGCGGCGTCTCCGCGGCATGCGTGTGAATCGTCGCCCCGCTGTGCTCGGCTAGATCGCTTACCGCGCGGAGCAGCGGGCCGGTGCAGCTGGGCGCGAAGCGCGGTGCGAAACAGTAGCGCAGCCGCCCACCCGCCGCGCCGTGCCACGTCGCGCACAGGTCCGAACTCTCGGCGAGGGCCCGGTCCGTCGGCTCGCGGAGTGCCGGCGGATTTGTGGGGGCATCCATCAGACATTTTCCCGCCGTCGCACGGATGCCGATCGATTCGAGCGCCTCGAACGCAGCACGCGTATGGCGCACCGTCTCCATGTCGAGGATCGCCGTCGTGCCGCCCAGCAGCAGCTCGGCGGCGCCGAGCATCGCGGACGCGTGGATCGACGCCTCGGTGTGCGCAGCCTCGAGCGGCCAGATGCGTTGCGAGAGCCAGTTCTCGAGCGACAAGTCGTCGGCGAGCCCGCGGAACAGTGTCTGACAGAGGTGGATGTGCGCTTGCACCAGGCCCGGAAGGACAACAAGGCCGCGACAATCAATGATCGCCGGTTTCGCCCGCCCATCAGCCCGTCCGCCGATCGGCCCGACGGTCTTGATGCGGCCATTCTCGAGGAGCACATCGGCATCCAGGACGCGCCGCGTCGCGTCCATCGTCACCACACGGCCGCCGCGCAGCAGCAGCGATTTGGTCAAGTCGAGATCCGCGGCCTCGCGTCGGCGCTGTCGGAGGGCGGCAGATCGAAGTAGGCTTCGACCTCGTCGAGGAGCTCGTCGTCGGCGTAGAGTCCCGCGAGGATGCGCTCGGCGCTGCCCGGCTCCACGAGCACGTATCCG
This sequence comes from Gemmatimonadota bacterium, assembly GCA_046728135.1. Taxonomy (GTDB): domain Bacteria; phylum Gemmatimonadota; class Gemmatimonadetes; order Gemmatimonadales; family GWC2-71-9; genus 20CM-2-65-7. Next base: position 8,076 of record JBKPDZ010000049.1, read on the forward strand.
AACGGGTAGTCCACGCCGGTCAACAGAATCATGCGGCGCTGGCGATTGGGCAGTGCGACGTAAATCGTGTCGGAGTTGGTCGGGACCAGCTTGATGTTGTGCCGTGCCAGCATCGGCTGGATTCCCTCGGTCGTGGAATTGAGCTCGTCGAGCGCCTCGGCTTGATCATCGGCCGAGAAGGTGTCCGCGGCCGCGAGCCAGAACACGACCACCGTCGGCGCGGTAATCACGCGCGCCGTGAGCAGTGCGCTGTCCGCCGAATCGCGTGGCGTCACGTCGGCAAAGCTCAGCGTATCGGCGTTGCGTGTGGTGACGGCCGCTTGTTGCGAGCGACAAGACGCGAGAGCGGCGATGACGACGAACGTTGCAACGCGCATGGCACGGAATATACTTAGCCCATGACCGCCCCCCCGCTCCCAGCGACGCCTCCCGCACCGCCTGTCAAAGGGGTCAAACGCCACCATTGGATCGTGCGCCTGACGCACTGGATGACGTTCGTGCTGCTCGCCGGCATGATCATGAGCGGGCTGCAGATCTACGGCGCGTACGCGCGCTTCGGCGAGCGCGACGGGCCCTATTACGTCAATGCGTTTGAGAACCAAGCATTCCCCAAATGGAGTCGTCTGGGCGGCTGGCTCGCGGGCGGATTGAACTGGCATTTCACGTTGATGTGGCCGTTCATCATCGCCGGCGTGTTGTATCTGTCGTATCTCGTCGCCAGTGGCGAGTGGCGGTCGCTCTTATTCCGGCCGCGCGACATTCGAGGCGCGATCGAGATGCAGAAGTACTACCTCCGCCTGCGCAAGGATCATCCGCCGCAGGGCAAGCACAATCCGCTCCAGAAGCTCGCGTACACGTTCATTATTCTGCTTGGGGTGCTCTCGGTTCTCACGGGATTCGCGATCTACAAGCCGACGCAGTTGTCGTGGCTCACCGCGCTGTTCGGCGGATTTCAGGCGGCGCGTTACTGGCATTTCTGGGCGGTGTGGATCTTCACGGGATTCTTGATCGTCCATGTCATTCTCGTGTTCGTCGTCGATCCCGCATCGCTGCGCGCCATGATCACGGGCTGGTATCGCGGGCGGTTCCCGAGCCGTGATTGATCGGCGTGCGTTCTTGCGACTGACGGCCGCCGCCGGGCCGGCATCGGTCGCGGCCGCGTGTGGCTGGGATGGCGGCAACACCGTGCGTCCCCTGCTGCTCGATGTCAGTCGAGTGAACGACTGGGT
>JBKPDZ010000050.1:0-12398 GCA_046728135.1 Gemmatimonadota bacterium
GCTGAGGGGCTATGAGGTTTGAGGCGTGAGTGTTTTTCCCGGCCACTCGTTCCTCACGGCCCCTCAGCCTCTCAGCCGCTCGGCGTCTGCCTAATGTACCGGTATCCAATAACTGACTTTGACTGCAAAGAAGTTATCCCCTCGTGCGACGAAGCTATCAACGAGATCTCCAAATCCAACGAGACGGGCCGTCGGCTGGTATCCAAACCGATTCTGCGCCCAGACCAGGTACAGCGTGCTGCCGGGCCGCCATTCCCAGCGCAGCACCGCATTGCTGCGGAACGAGAGGATGTTGAAGTCGGGATTCGAGATGCGCAGCGTGTCGGCTCCCCCATTGTCGGTGATCGTGTAATCCCCGGCGGAGTCGCGCGCGAGCGTGGTGCCCCCCCCGTTCGTCCCGTACTCCCGCAGCCGGAAGGTGCGCGCTGCAGCGAGTTCGCCGATGCCGTAGTAGCGCCCGCTCGCGGCGAACGGCTCGCCGTAGAGCTCGAATGTCAGATCGGGAGCGATCGTGTAGTTGGCCCGGAGCTGCATGAGGAACGTGCTCTGGTCGATGCGCGCGAACACGTAGCGTGAGCCGTAGGTAGCGGCCGGCCCCGAACCGGTGAAGGTGGTGACGTACTGGCGCGGGCTGATCGCGCGCAGGTAGTTCGGCGTCGCGGAGACCTGGAAGCGAGTGGACGGTTGGAGCGTGAGCCCGCCGCTCAGCCGATAGGTCTGCCCGCCAAGCTCATCCTCGCCATAATAGACGCGGCCGTTCCACGCGTTCTGCGCGCCGAACTTGCTGGCGAGGCGCACGACCCAATTCCACCGCTCGGGCGTCGCCATCTCCGGTCCGCCGCGCGTCGCGGAGTGATCGAACGCTCGCGGTTGGTAATCGAAGTACGAGCTCAAATCCCAGAAATTCTTGAGGACGACTTCACCGTACAGCTCACTGAACAAGACCTGGCGGTAGCCCCCGTAGTCGTACTCCGCATAGGCGCTAAGGGCGGCATTGTAATTCTGGAACCAGGCGCGGGGATGCGTTTGGCGGTATTGCACACCAACGAAACCAGCCTGGCCATCGGCGCTGCTCAGCCGGCCGGCGTCATTGGGATCGTAGGCCGGGGATTCCCAGTTGTATTGGATATCGTAGAGCCAGTTCCCCTTGGTCTTGCTGAACCACAGGGACCCGATCGAGCCGGTGAAGGTGGTGCGTGTGGAGTCATACGTGAGATAATGGGCGTCGGGTCGCTGGAAATAATGCACGGGCGAGGTCTGCACGCGGTTGATGTCGCTCGCGTCGCCGCGGAGCTGCGAGAATCCCAACCAGCCGCGCAGCACGTACGCGCCGCGGTCCCAGCGCAGCACCCAATCGGCTCCCCCCGCGTAGGCACGCCGATTGAACGCCGGCGCGAGCAAGCTGTCGAGCCCCCGCTGCACGGTCGTGACCGTCACGCCGACGGTCGACTTCGAGGCGCCGAATTCCTGCTGCAAGCGGACGACGCCGTATCCGGCGGGCGGCGCGACGACCACGCGCCCGAACGTACTGGTTGTACTGTCGAACGTGCGCGCCGACTCGCGTGCCGTGATCGCAGTGAGCGCGCCCAGCGACAGACCCGTCGCGAGCCGCCCGGTGATCTTGGCGGCGCCGAGGATGGTCGCGTTGTGGGGGCAGTCGACGAAGTCGGCACTGGCGTTGCACGGTGGGCTGGCGCCGATGCGCCGGGAGTAAAAATAGCTCGGTCCGTTGCCGCGAAGCAGCTGGCTGCCCTCGGTAAAGAACGGCCGCTTCTCGTCGAAGAAGACCTCGAACGCCGACAGATTGACCACCGCAGGATCGGCCTCGACCTGGCCGAAGTCGGGATTCACCGTGCCGTCGAGGGTGATGTTGGGTCCGAGGCCCATCTTGAGGTCGGCACCCACGCGCCCGCCGAGATTCGCGCCGCCATTGAAGGGATCGGCTGCCGCAACGTCGCTCTCCAGACGGCTATCGGCGGCGGCATAGGGCATCAGCTCGAGCCGGCGCGTCGGCTTGATCCCCTCAATGCCGACCAGCTCGCCCATGAACGACGACCACCCCTTGCGGTTTCTGGGCACCGCAATCCAGAACACATCTTCGCTCGTCGCGGGATTCCAGTGATCGACGTTGAAGCCCCACACTTGGACGGGCTGGTCGGTGAAGCGCAGCTGGGAAAACGGGATCCGCATTTCCGCCGTCCAGCCGAGCCCGTCGATGGTGGCTTTTGCTTGCCAGACGGGGTCGAACCCCCGATCTACGACGTCCTGGTTGTCGGAAGGGTGATACCAATCGAACCGCACACCGGAGGCGGTCACGCCGAAGGAGTACGCGGTGCGCCGATCGTGGTAGCTGTCGAACGACACCCACAGGTGCTCGGCCTGGTAGGGGTTATCGCGGCGCGACAGCGGGGCTTGAATCTTGGACGGATCGCGGCTGAAGATGCGTGCGCCGACATAGAGCGCGTCGTCGTCGTAGAAGATCGCGAGGCGCATGCTGTCGGAAGGTGGCGCGCCCTCGTGCGGCAGTCGTTGCACGAAGTCGCGGATCCACGCGGCCTGCGTCCATACGGGCTCGTCGAGCTTGCCGTCTATGGTGACGCTCGTGCCTCGTGCCAAACGGACAGCGCGTACTTGCTTCGCCTGCGGCACGTCACTCGCCTGCGCCGCTGCGGAGGTTGCGAGCGCTCCCAGCAGCGCGGCGGTGCGGATGATCAATCAGCGTTCCAGCGCGTCGAACACGCGGCCGCGATCGTACTGCGAGCCGATGGACTGCGCGTCGGCGCGGATCGCCGCGCGAATCGTGTCGTCCATCCGCACACGCTGGATCACGGCGACGAGCAGCTCCGACAGCTCGTGATCGGATGAGATGCTCTTGGCGGATTCCAGGACCGCGAGGGTTACGGGCCGTGGCATCTCGCCGCGCTCGACCACGCTGAGCAACGTGCGGCCGTGCTCGTAGTCGGAGTTGATCTTGTTGGCAGCCGTGAAAAACGCCGCGCGCAACGCGTCGTCGAGCAGGTACGAGCCGCCGATCTCGGAGAGCAGCTCCGCCAGCTCGTAGTCTGAGCTGATCGTCTGCGCCGAGCTGAGCGCGTCGGCAAGCATCGCGGGACTGGTGCCGGAGCGCTTGACCACGGCGTCGAGCACGCGGCGATGCTCGTAATCGGATCCCAGCTTGTTCGCCGCCTTGAAGAAGGCGGGACGGACCGCGTCATCGATCGGGCGCGCGGAGTTCAGCTCGATCAAGAGCGTCGCGAGCTCGTAATCGGAGCTGATGTCTGCCGCCGCCTCGAGCATCGCAGTCTCAACAGTCGGCGTGAGGTCGTGCCGCGACAGCGCCGCTGTCAGCACGCGATGGCGTTCGTAATCGGAACTGATGGATTTTGCCGCGGTGATGAATCCCGCCTGCATCTTCTCCGTCAACGGCTGCGCTTTGGAGATGGCGATCAACAGCTCCGCGAGCTCGTAATCGCTGCTGATGGTCTGCCCGGCCATCGTCACCAGCCGCTCGTACCCGGCGGCATCGAGCTTGCCGCTCTCGACCGCCGCCTGAGAGTAGACGCGGCGGGTGTAATCACCGGACACCTCTCCCAGCTCGTCCATCAGCCCCTGAATGCCGCGCGTGTTCAGGATCCAGCGGGCGCGTGCTTCAGCCTTGAACCCGGTGTGCCGCAGCAGATATGTCAGAGTCTCGCTGAGCCAGCTCTTCGCCTCGGCATCGAACGGTTTGACGTCACCGTCGACTTTGTAGACCCGCTCGAGGTCGCCACCTGCCCCGCGCTCGATCGTCAGTCGGCGGTCATGGGCGCCGTAATCGACCTCGATCTTGACCCGGACCCCCGAGCCCACAGTCGCAATGTCGGTGAAGTCCTCGTTGAACGTGAATTTCCCGGTCGCCGCGAAGCGGACGCTGCACCCGCCGAAATTCGTGAAGATCAGCAGGTTTTCGTTTTCCTCGGTGGTGCTCGAGCTGGTGTGGTCCGTTTTGCCGGAGCAGCCCCTCAACGAGTCGACTGGCGCGCGCTGCGCCGTGCGCGGCGGGGACCGGCGGCTCGGTGCCGGAAGGCGCGGGATGGTATCGATCGAAATGGCGGAGCGTGCCGGTTCGGCGATCCGCGGCGCCGCGGCGGCGAGCGGGACGACAACCGCGATCGCGGCAATCCAGGCCGGCACGGCCAGGCGCGCGGACAGCGTGTCGCGGCGCCGTCGCGTATCGAGCACGTCGAGCAGGCGCGTCGCGAGCTGCGCCGGCCGCGCCATGGCGACACTCGCGAGCACCGTCGCGCGCGCGGCGCGCAAGTCGCGCGCGATCTCGAGCAGATGCGTCGCGTAGACGGATGGCTTCGCGCCGGCACGCAGCACATGATCGTCGCACGCCCGCTCGCGCTCCTCGCGCAGCCGCGTGGCAGCCAGCCACACGAGCGGGTGGAACCAATAGACCGCACAGGCGATGCGGGCGATCAGCTGAGTGAGAAAGTCCTGGCGCTTCACGTGCGCGAGCTCGTGCAGCAGGACGTCGCGACGGCGTTCGGGATCCCACGCGTCGGCGTCGGCGGGAAGCAGAATCGCCGGCCGGCGAATCCCCCACGTCATCGGTATCGCCGGTCCGGCCGCCTGCAGCAGGCGGACGTGCTGCGTAAGCCCGAGCTCGAGCGACAATTCTTCGACGAGCTGCAGCCAGCGCTCGTCTCGGATGGGCGCGGTAACGCGATCGAGCCAGGCGATCCGCGCGAGGCCGACGGCGAGCAAAATCAGCACCGTCGTGACGCCACTCAACCAGACCGGGAAAATCAGCGCGGTCCAATTCGGCGTAACGTGCCCACGCACGGGTGCCGCAGTGGTGGTCGCGGCTCGTGCCCGGCTCGACGCGCGCTCCGTCCACGTCGTCGTGGAGGGAGTCGCCGCCGCCGCCGCCTGTTTCAGATTCACGTCGGGGGTGGACGGCGTCGCGCTCACATGGAACGCGACGGGCACTTCGAGCCGCGGCCAACCTGCGACGCGCCAATTCGGAAGCAGCGCGGACGCGAGCGGCAGCGCGAGCACGCCGCCACACGCCAGCGTCCAGATCAGATGCCGGAGCGACGCCGACGACCGGCGCAGGAGCAGCGTGACGCCGGCGGCGAGCAGCAGGAGAACGGTCGCTTTGACGAAAGCGTCGGCGAGAATGGCGATCATGTCAGCGGTCCTCCTTCCGCGCGTCGGCGATGAGCTTGCTCAAACGTTCGAGCTCGTCGTCGGAGAGGCGGGTGGATGGAAGGTCGAGGAGCGCCGCCACGGCCTGCTCTGTCGACCCGTCGAAAAAAGTATGGAGCAGCTGGCGCAACGCGGACTGGCGCGCGCGCTCGCGCGGCACCGTCGGCAGGAACACGTAGCGGGGGCCTTCCTCTTCGTGCCGGAGGTGTCCCTTGTCCTCGAGCACGCGCAACAGCGCGCGGACCGCCGAGTAGCTCGGCGGATCGGCGAGCTGCTCGAGTACCTCGGCGGCGGTCGCCCGACCGGTCCGATAGATCACGTCCATGATTTCGCGTTCACGACGGCTGAGCTGTGTGTTCGTTTCCTTGGACATTCCCACGCCCCCCGCGGTTGGATGCTAAAAACTTAGCATACGCTGCTAAGAAACTAGCATTGGGGGTGTTCCTGTCAAGCACGGGGGGGGCCGGCGGGCCGACGCCCTCCGCCGATTGGCGGAGAGCGACGACCCACGCGCCGCTAAGGCTGACGCGCCTCGCTCGTCGTCGTTGCGGTCGTGGCGCTGCCCAGCCGGTGCTGCTGATACCAGCTCATCATGTAGAGCTGGGTCCTGAGGAAGTTGGACGGCTTGGAGCTGGTGCCGTGGTACTCGCCGTTGAACCGCAGCATCACGACCGGGACCTTCAGCATCTTCAGCGCCGAGTAGTACTCCTCGGTCTGGGGAATCGGCGTGCGCAGATCGAGCTCGCCGGTCATGAGCAGTGTGGGGGTCTTTACGTTCCCCACGTAAGCGAGCGACGACTGCTTGATCCACTGTTCGGGCTTCTCCCAGAACGGCGCATCGAAGAAGCCGTAGGTGAATAGCGGGACGTCGGTCTCTCCCGCCATGCTCATCCAGTCGATCACGGGACAACGCACCGCCGCCGCGGCAAACCTCGTCGTGTGCCCGATCACCCAGCTCGAGAGCACGCCGCCGCCCGAGCAGCCGCCGACGTACATACGCTGCGTATCGATGTAGCCACGCCCCACGACGGTATCGACGCCGGCCATCAAGTCGTCGTAGTCCACGCTCGGATAGGCGCGCTCGATGGCGTTGCCGAACGCGCTGCCGTACCCCGTGCTGCCGCGCGGATTCGTGATCAGCACGACGTAGCCGTCCGCGGCGAAGTTCTGGAGCTGATAGCTGAACGCGCCGTTGTACATGCCGTGCGGCCCGCCGTGAATCTCCATGATGAGCGGGTACTTCTTGCTCCGATCGAACCCGGGCGGCTTGATGATCCAACCCTCGACGCGAGCGCCGCCCGTCGACGCATACCAGACGGTTTCGGTCGAGCCCAGCCGAATGCGACCCAGGACGTCGTCGTTCACGTTGGTGAGCCGAGCGACCGGCGTGCGGGCGGCCTTCAGGCTGAACCGCGCGACGTCCGGTGGATTGGTGGCGTCGGACCGCACGCCGACCGCGGTGAGATCACGCGCGATCGACGACAGCGACAGCATCTGCTCGCCGTCAGTCACCTTGCGATTGCCGCCCCGCACACCCGCGAAGTACACGTTGCTCGTCCCCTGCTCGGCCAGTGCGAAGAACACGCCGCTGCCGTCGGGACTCCACCGCACGTTGCCGGGATCGCGGTCATACGTGGTGAGTGCGCGCATCCCGGTCCCGTCGATGCCGACGGTCCAGACTTCGTCGGCACGGTAGGAGAACGTGCCGTATTCGTGACCCGTGAACGCAACGGTCCGGCCATCGGGTGAGACGACCGGGTTCGTCCAGCCGCCCTTCTTGGTGACGATTGGCTTGATCGCGCCGCTCTGCACGTCGACGCTATAGAGGTACGACTCGCGATAGCGATAGTCCGCGTCGGGTTCGCGCAGTCCGTCGAACACGATGGTACGGCCGTCGGGCGTCCAGTCGTAGTTTGGCGCACCGAATCCACCGAGCTCGCTGGTCGCGAAGTCCCCGCTCGTGAGCTGGCGGGGCGTGCCGCCCTCGGCGGGCACGAGGAAGATCTGGGTCGTGCCCTGCTCCACGAAACCGACGCGATCGCGGCGGTAGTGCAGCCGATCGATCATGCGCGGCGCCGGCGTCCACTTCGAACCTTCGGGCGCCATCGGCATGCTGATCTTCCACGGCGTTTCGCTCTGCACGAGCATCGTGAACGCGAGCGAGCGGCCGTCGGGCGACCAGCTCAGGTTGGACGGCGTTTCGCTGACGTGCGTGACCTGCGACGTCGCGCCTTCGGCATCCATCCAGCGCACGAAAACTTGCGTCCCCTTCGGCTCGCCATCGGCGAAAAAGGCGATGCGCGTGCCATCCGGCGACCAACGCGCGTTGGAGCCCTTCACCAGGAACCGGTTCTTGGAGCCGTCGGCATTCATGATCCACAGACCCGCATCCCAACGGTCGTCGATCTTGTTCACCCAGCGGCGCGTGTAGACGATGCGCGAGCCGTCGGGAGAGATCTGCGGCTCGGCAACCTGTTCCCAGTCGAGATAATGGTTGACGGTGAGTAGCGTGTCGGATGCGGTTTCTTGAGCAGCGACGGCAGGGGTGAAGCAGGTGGCGAACACGACGGCGACGGCAACAGGACGCATAGGGCCTCCGCGAGACGTGAATTGTGCGGATGTTTAAGAGAACTCCCGGAGCACCGCGCGGCTAGACCTTCGGAATTCCGATCAGGTACGTGCCGCGCAGTGGTGATCGCGAGCCCCGAAAATTCCCGAAGTCCCAGTCATAGGTATCCAACCCCCGAACCAGATGGGCGAGCTCGGCGAGGGAATAGGCACGCAGGCACGAGACGATTCCGTCGAACGTGCCGACGAGCGGTAACACCGGCGGCAGGTAGGTCCACAGGAATCGCGACCACCGCCAGGGGCGGATGAATGGCGCGAGCGCGAGGGTCCCGAGCCAGGTGAACGCGATGACAGCCAGCTCGAGCGGCGCGCGGCGCGCGATCTCGAACACTCCGATGCCCTGCCGCTGCCGCACCGCGTCCTCGAGGATGGCGCGCGCTTCGGTCGGTCGGAAATGGTGGAATGCCGTGAAAATCGTGCGGAAGCCATCGAGCCGCGGCGGCACGGCCCGCGCGTCTACCCGCATCACGTCATCACCATGTGGGTACAGGTCGGTCCGTACGACAGGGACGCCGAGCTGCGGACCAAGCCTGCTCCATGGCCCGCCGGCACCCGAGCACAAATCCACGACCCGGCGTGCGCGTGTGCGCTCGATCGCACGCTTGAGGAGCGGGCCGGCCGGATCGTAGGCGCCGCCGAGGTTCACCGTGAACGCCAGGAAATCGGTCAGCGCATCGCGCAGTGAGCGCGGACAGGATGGCAGGTCGTGGATTTCAACGAGATGCAGTCGCATGAGCGCAAAGTTAGATTTCGCGCCCGATTATGGACAACTTCGAGCTTCCCCAGCTGTTCGCGAATCGTCCCGCCGGCCACAACTACTTCGAGTTGATCCGCGTACCCGCGATGTCGCCCCCCGCTGAGAGTCCCCGGGCGACCACATGAGTCTGCGGACCACGCCGTTTCATACCCGCACGGGTCCGTTGTCCGAAGGTCAGGCCTGGCGGCGGTGGGCTGGCTATGTCGTCGCGAGCTCGTACGAGCTTTCGCACGACCGCGAATACCACGCGATCCGAAATTCCGCAGCACTGTTCGACGTCTCCCCGCTCTACAAATACCTCGTGACGGGGCGTGACGCGCGGCGCCTCCTCGACCATGTCGTGACCCGAAATGTCGCCACGGCCAAGGTCGGCCAGGTGCTGTATACGCCCTGGTGCGACAACGAAGGCAAGCAGATCGACGACGGCACGATCTCGGTCCTCGATGAGCAGACGTTCCGCATGACCTCGGCCGATCCGACGCTGCGGTGGCTGCATCTGAATGCCTCCGGTCTGGATGTGCGGATCGAAGACGTGTCCGAGACCACCGCGGCGCTTTCGCTGCAGGGCCCCAGCGCGCGGGCGATTCTCCAGATTGCCGCCGAACGGGATCTCTCGGGACTGAAGTATTTCCGCTTGACGCCGGCAAAGATCCGCGGGATTCCGGTCACCGTTTCGCGCACCGGCTACACCGGCGACCTCGGGTTTGAAGTATGGGTCGATGCCGCGCAGGCCGTGCCGCTGTGGGATGCGTTGATCGAAACCGGAACGCCGTATGGGATCACGCCGGCCGGAATGCTGGCGCTCGACGTCGCGCGCATCGAAGCGGGTCTCTTGCTGATCGAGGTCGACTACTTCTCCTCGCGGCACGCCTTCATCGAAGCGCAAAAGTCTTCGCCGCTCGAGCTGGGACTTGCCTGGACCGTCGCGACCGATAAGGCGCGCTACAACGGCCAGGCGGCGCTCGCGGCTGAGCGCAAGCGGGGGCCGGCGTGGCAATTCACCGGCCTCACCGTCGACTGGGACTCGCTCGAGCAGCTTTACGCCGCCGTCGGCCTGCCGCCCCGGTTGCCATCGCAGGCCTGGCGGATGAGCGTCCCGATCTACGACACAGGTGGACACAAGCAAATCGGCTACGCGACGAGCGGCGGGTGGTCGCCGCTGCTCAAGCGCTACATGGCGTTGGCTCATCTTGGATCCGAGCATGCTCCCGGAACGGAAGTCCGCATGGAGATGACCGTGGAGCATCGCCGCAAGCAGGCGAAGGCGGTGGTGACGCCGCTCCCCTTCTTCAATCCCGTGCGGAAACGCGCGTGAAGCAGTACGACGCGATCGTCATCGGCGGCGGGCACAACGGGCTCGTGACCGCGGCGTATCTCGCGCGCGCCGGGAAATCGGTGCTCGTCCTGGAGCGACGGCCGCGCGTCGGCGGCGCGGCGGTCACCGAAGAGATCTTCCCCGGGTTCAAGTTTTCGATGTTCTCCTACGTCGTGAGCCTGCTCAGGCCCGAAATCATTCGCGATCTCGATCTCCCGCGTCACGGGCTCCACATCCTGCCGCTCGAGAGCACCGTCACGCCGATGGAGAACGGCGACTACCTGGCCGCGTGGGCCGACCACGACGAGACCCGGCGCGAGCTCTATCGCCACTCGCCGCGCGACGCGGAAGCGTATGACGAATACGGCCGCCTGATGCACTTCATGGCGCAAGCGGTAAAGCCGATCCTCGGCATGGTGCCGCCGGATCCCACGTCGTTTGCGCCGGCCGACCTCGCCGGCCTGCTGAAGCTCGGGAAGCACTTCCGCGGCCTGGGCGCCGAGCGGCTGCACGCGCTCGTCAAACTGATGACGATGAGCTCGGCCGACTTCCTGGACGAATGGTTCGAGACCGACGTCTTGAAGGCCACCAAGTCGGCGAGCGGCATCATCGGCACGTTCCTGGGGCCGCGCTCTCCCGGAACGGCGTACGTGCTCCTTCATCATTACATGGGGGAGCTGGACGGCGTGTTCAGGGCGTGGGGATTCGCGAAGGGCGGCACGGGCGCGGTGAGCGAATCGATCGCGTCCGCGGCCCGCTCGTTCGGGGCTGAGATCAGGTGCGATGCCGGCGTTTCCAAGGTCCTCGTCCGAAACGGCCGCGCCACCGGCGTCGTGCTGGAAAACGGCGATGAGCTGCGGGCGAAAACCGTCGTGTCGAGTCTCGACCCCCGGCGCACCTTCCTCCAACTGCTAGGGACTAGCGACTTACCATCCGAGCTCGTCGACGACATCAAGCGTTTCAAATTCCGCGGCTCGTCAGGCAAGGTGAACCTCGCGCTCGATGCGCTGCCGAGCTTCACGTGCATGCCGGGTATCGGCCGGCAACACCGCGGGGCGTTCTCGATCAGCCCGAGCCTCGACTACGTCGAGCGCGCGTACGACGACGCGAAGTACGGCGAATTCTCGCGCCGCCCGTACATGGACATCGTCTTCCCGTCCATGATCGATCCCGGGATGGCGCCGCCCGGCAAGCACGTGATGTCGATCTTCGTGCAGTACGCACCGTACAACCTGAACGGCGGCTGGACCGACGCGAAGCGCGAAGCGTTCGGCGACGCGGTCGTCAACACGGTCGAGAGTTTCGCGCCCGGGTTCACGTCACTGATCCTGCACCGGCAAGTCATCACGCCGCTCGACATCGAACGCATCACCGGTCTCTCCGAAGGCAACATCTTCGCTGGAGAACTGGCGCTGCATCAACTCTTCTTCCTGCGTCCCGCACCGGGCTGGGCAAAGTTCGCGACGCCGGTGCGCGGCTTCTATCAGGCCGGCTCGGGGACGCACCCCGGCGGCGGGATCATGGGCGCGTCCGGGCGTCTGGCCGCGATGCGCATTCTGAAGGACGGGGGGGGCGCGTGAATTACGACGCGATCGTAATCGGCGCCGGGGCCAACGGCCTCACGACGGCCCACTATCTCGCCCGGGCGCGAAAGCGCGTCCTCGTCGTCGAGCAGCACGAGACCGCCGATCCCTCGGCCGACATCGGGTGGGTGCCGACTGCGGTGATTAGGGACTTGGGCCTAGGGGCTGAGGGCCTGCGGATTGAAGAGTCGGACCCGTGGATCACCGTGCCGCTCGATGGCGGTGGGACGCTCGAGCTGTCGCGCGACATCGCACGATCGACCGAAGCCATCCGTCGCATCAGTCCCGCCGATGCGGCGAAGTGGCCGGAGTTCTGCCGGCGGATGCGCACGCTCGCGAGCGTGCTGGAGCGACTCTATCTGGTACCGCCGCCCGATATCGAGTCGACCGATGTGCGCGAGCTCGCGCGTATCGCCGGACTCGGCCTGTACGTTCGCCGCCGCGGGAAGCAGACCGTCATCGACCTCGCGCGGATCCTGCCGATGTCGATCGCCGAGCTGCTCGACGACTGGTTCGAGAGCGACGTGCTGAAGGGATTGCTCGGCGCGGTGGGCGTCTGGCACCTGAAGCAGGGACCGCGCTCCGGCGGGACCGCGTTCAACTTCCTGCACCATCATGTCGGTTGTGCCGTCGGAGTCTTCCGGCCGGCGCGTTCGAACGTCACGCAGGCACTCTCGAGGGTCTCGGGTATCGAGATTCGGCGCGGCGCGCGTGCTAGGGTCTTGGCGAAGAACGGGAAGACCACTGGAGTCGTGCTCGAGAACAGCGGCGAGACGATCCCGGCGCCGCTCGTCGTGTCGAGCGCGCCGCCGCGCGCCACCCTGCTGCCGCTCGCGATCGAGCTCTACCCGGACTTCGCCCGCGCCGTCAGCAACATCAAGGCGCGCGGCGTTGTCGCCCGTGGCACCCTCGCCCTCGAGCA